>JAQTPO010000004.1 GCA_028712845.1 Dehalococcoidales bacterium
CTTGGTCTTGGATGCTAGTTTATGTACATAAGCATAAAGGTACCGGCGTAAGAAGATAGCAATTATAATAACCGCAATCCCTATACCCACTGGCAATGCCAGTAAGCGCAGATTTTCTGAGCTAAAATATTGGCCTAAATCCATTCTTGAGAACCACCTTTATTAATACAATCTAATGATAAGAGGCTTAAACTTTTTTTTCAAATCCCTTGCTGCTATGGAAATTATGACAGCCAAGAATACGGCGAATTCAGGATAGTCATTCAGTGCCTGACCACTTCCCGTGACTATTTCTCCTTCGGAGAGATCATTTGCCGGTACAGGCGCTCAGCGTCCTCACGCCGGCATAGTTCGGTACCTGGGGTCATAACCGCTGCCGCACCGGCTGCCACTCCGAAGTGTAAAGCCTCTCTTAATAATTGGCCTCGCGACAGTGCTAGGACAATCCCGGCTAATGTGCTGTCACCTGCCCCTACTCTGCTTTTTATTGTGACAGTGGGTGATTGGATTCTTTCACGACCGTCTTTCCAGACTCCAAGAGCTCCGGCCGCTCCCAATGAAATAAGTACGACTTCACTCTGCCCCTTATCAACCATCAATCTTGCCTCTTCTTCCAATTCTCGCTCGTCAATCATTTCCTTGCCCGCTATCTCCTTGAATTCACGTATATTCGGTTTAATCAGGTAAATACCTTCATCCAAAGCTTGGCGAAGCGCTGCTCCCGAGGTATCAACGATAGTTTTTGCCCCGAGTTTGCTGGCAATACGAGCTACCCGAGCATAGAAATCATCGGGGACTCCTGGCGGTAAACTACCACTGGTCACAATATAATCAGGGATGGGCTTGACTTTTGACAAAGCATCAAGAAATTGCCGCCACTCTGACTCGTTAAGGCATGGTCCAGGCATACCGAAACGGAATTGCTGCCCGCTGGATTCCTCAAAAATAATCAGGTTCTCTCTGGTCAGTCCGTTAATTTTAATGACATGTTGAATTAATCCTTCTTTTTGTATTAAATCCTGGAGTAATTGACCCGTTGTTCCGCCTGCCGGGTAGATAGCCAGTGAATCTCCACCCAACAACCTTATTGCGCGTGAGACATTAATACCACCGCCACCCGGCTCATGCCGGGGAACGCTGCAGAACAGTTTTCTGTCGGGAATAACTTTAGATACGACAGCACTCTTATCAATAGCCGGATTTATAGTTAAAGTAACGATGGTTTTCATAGTCTCGTCCTTGTGGTTTTTCTACCCTTAAAAACTTATATTAATGGCTACGACAATGATGCTCAACGCATATCGGCTGCTCTAAACCTATCTCTTCGGACCAGTCCATCTCAAGATTCAAGTCCACATCATCGTTCTTAACATTCGTTTTCATTATTGATTTTCCTTGTGCTCTTTGGTGCTTGTCAGCTTGCTGCCCTGCTTTTTACCGGCAACTATGCCATAGCGAGATTGGGAAGTGAGATGAAAAAGCGGTACTGCTATCTTGTAGATTTTTCTTCTTTTATTCTTTTCAGTAGCCACGAACTGGATTGTACTTTCAATCCGCCGACGTTATAAACAATTTTGCATCCCAATTTTTTACAAACACTTAATTCAACTTCCGGCATACTACCCGGTTTTCTATCTCCCCCTTTAGCCAATATGTCAGGCTCGATTAGTTCTAGCGCTTTCTCGCAGGTAGTATCCTTCCCAGGATCAATTATTACTTTATCTACATATTTTATGCTCTCGATTATCTCTTTTCTTTCTTTTTCTGATGGATAAAAAGTTGCACCTTTCTTCTTTATTAATTGTTCATCACTATTCAACATTACTACTAGAACATCGCCTAATTTTTTAGCCTCTTTGAATAGCCTTATATGTCCTTTATGAAGTGGATCAAAGCCTCCTCCCGTAGCTACCACGACTTTCTTCCCTTTTAACAGGTTAACATTTCCCATAGTTATACCTCATATCTCGGATATTTAAATAATACAATTTACCACTATAGAACCTCATTTGATTTTCTATTATCTCTCAAAGTACATAAGAATAAGTAATACCTAAACCGGATTTAATTATAAATCCCGGCAAATAAGTTCGGTAGGATATTTAATACCCTGATTTTTGTTCACTGCGTCCACTTCTCTTTCTTAATTAGCAAATGATTCTAAACTCTCATTGTTTTTCAGTTTGGGACGCCAGTGCTATCGCTCCTAACACTCCCGCTCGTTTGCCAAGATTGGGAGCAACAATATAGCTGTTAATATCTTCCATAATTGCGGGCACAGCAATATATCCATTGAGTAAATGCTGAACCCTCTCGCGCACCATTGGAAATAGTTGTGATTGCTTCATAACACCGCCGCTTAAAATAATACGTTGGGGTGAAAGTATGCATATAAAATTGACTAATCCAAGAGCCAGGTAATCTGCCTCTAAAAGCCATGCCTGATGGTCAGATGGCAAAGTTTCTGGTGGCTGTCCCCATCTACGTTCCAATGCTGGCGCTGCTGCCAAACCCTCAAGACAGTCTTCATGGAAAGGACAAGTGCCGGGGAAAGGGTCCCGATTCCAATCATGGGGTACACGAATATGTCCCATTTCAGGATGAATTAAACCGTGTATTAACTGTCCATTTACAATTCCACCTCCACCAATCCCTGTGCCTACGGTCACATAGATGAAGGTATTTACATCTTTAGTTATTCCCCAGTGGTGTTCAGCTAAAGCGGCCAGGTTCACATCGGTATCAATGTACGTTGGGATATCCAGAGCCCTTTGAACCATACCAGCAAAGTCAGTACTCGCCCAAGCTGGTTTTGGTGTAGCCAGAATATGTCCGTATGTGGGGGAAGTCCGATTGATATCAACAGGACCAAACGAACCGATACCGATAGCAGTCAGGGGATTCCGTCTTGATTGTTTTTTGAAAAATTCTATCGCATGATTGATAGTCTCTACCGGAGTAGTCGTATGGAATCTAATTTCAGGTGACAAATCATCTGGACCCGTTCCTACTGCACAGACAAACCAAGTTCCCCCAGCTTCAATACCCCCATATATTTTACCCATAGTCTATACTCCTTTCGAGATACTTGCTCTTATTCATGTCGGGTGAACCATATTAAGATAGCTATTTAATATATTCCCACGGGAATATACCTTCTGTCACCGCCTTATAAGCAATAATGTAGCCAGACGCATTCCATGTCTGCTTGAGGTCTCCCATTGGTTTACCCGTTTTACCATGTAACCACTCGTTAAATTCCCATTCGCCCTCTATACCTTTTTTGTTAGCCTCAGCCAACTTTATTAGTTCTTGCTCAGCTAAATAATGCCTCTTGGTTATAACCAAAGCGATGACGTATAACCCACCGACCCATGTCCAAATACCCGAGTTGTGGTAATAGTATGGGAGATTTTGCCCAGCGGGGGGACGGTAAAGGTCAATTTTAGGATTCCACGAAGGAGAAGGATTAAAGATTGGAGGTCCGAGTACCTGTATGGGAAACGGTTCGGATAGCTGCCTATCTTGTAAATAACCAAGTATTTTTTCCTGTTTTTCTTCATTAGCAACGTCCCAGATAATCGCGAGGCAATTTGCTGTCACATCACAGCGGGTGTCATAGTTTTCAAAGGATAGAAAGTTCAAGTAATGATTGCGGTTAGGGTCTATGGCATCTTGATAGAACTCCGACCCCCATCCGGGAATCCAATCCTTTACCATTTCTGTCGGCCAGAAAAGCATATTGATCCATGATTTTATCTTCTCCATTGAAACCGCTTTCTGTTTCCCCGTATCTCCTAAAATATCATTGGCACAGAGAAGTGCCTTGTAGTAAAGAATGTTGTTATAAAGAACCTTACCCCACCTTTGTATAGAAGAATCCATCCAGTCGGCAGCCGGCGGAGAGATTATCAAATCAGAAGGGTCTATTGATTGGTAGTGAAGCCAAGTAATCGCCTTTTCAATCGAGCCTCGGAGAGAGTTCAAGAATTCAGTATCTCCGGTCATACGCCAGACACAATCTACTGCAATTATCCACAAAGCAGTAGCATCGACTGCATAATAATTAACTTTAGGAGAGTTGATATACACAACATTCGGTAACTGCCCTAAAGAAGTCTGTCTTTCCTTGAGAGTAACCAGTGTCCGTTTGGCAGTGGCAATGAGTTCCCTATCACCCGTTAACATTGCACCGAGACAAACAAAACTACCGTCACGGTTCCAGATGCAATCGGCTCTGCCTTTTGAAGCAATAAAGCCGAATTCAGTGGAGTTACTTTTCATAATCTCCAAGGCTTTTTGATAGCAATTATCGATTAAGCTCATGTCGCCTTCTCCTTTTCGGACTTCAGCAATCGGCGGGTTTGATATGGATCTTATACAGTAAATGAAACTCAACTTTCTGCACCAGTAGAATAATAACTACATACTTACCGTGATATACTTCATGTCTCTATTTCTTAGCTCTGTGGCTCTTAGGTCGAACGGCAAGAACAGGAATACCAGGCTCCCTGACGACCTTGTCAGTAACACTTCCAAGAAAAGCCCGTTTCAGCCCACTCTTACCGCTGGTAGTCATTACAACAAGATCCACAGATTCTTTTTGACAAAACCTGATGATAGCCTTTGCCGGATCTCCTAGTACGGCATGGTATGTACCACTAACACCACGTGCTTTCACTTCCCGAAGCTTAATTGTAAGGTAACGCTTTGCCTTAGCTATGTTTCTTTTGTCTTGCTCTCTTGCTGATTCAATAACCAACTCAGTGGCTGTCGGGCTTAGCATAGCATCATTGCCAGCGCTTGACATTACTAACGGAGTTGGGTTTACTACTTGGAAAAGCATCACTTCTCCACCAAAACGTTTCGCAATCTCCATTGCATATGGAAGTGCTCTACCACTGAACTGGGAACCATCGAGCGGAACTAGAATTCTATCAAACATATTTCTCTCCTTTTTTATTCCATTCTTAACGCATGGTATGGATTATTCTTGGGACGGTGAAATATTTGTCGGTCTAGTTATCATAGTTCGGATAAAACCAATCGCCTCTTTAAAGTGCCCGTTAAGATAAATTTCTTTTCTGCTGAGGTTATATAGTTTGAAACCTGACCAGAGCCCTGATAAAAATACTATTAAAGAAATAAGTAATGGAATCAACGGTAATATGATTTGTGTAAAAGTGTCCGAAGAAAAGAATGCCGGGAAGTAGGCTGCTAAATTGCGCCCCACATCCTCAAGACTAGCTGCAAAAGCATCTGATATTAGAGGCCGTAAGGAAGGAGCAACGAGACAAAATACGGAGATTAGCAGACCAATGATTAATGTTCGCCATGGATACCTTCTCGCGTGCTCAATGACCTTGATATCTGCATACTGCAATTCCATAACCTTTCTGGAAATTATTCCTTGTTTTATAAAAAGCCGTTTATTTGTGGCAACTATCCCTGATGAACCATGTGTCCATGATTTCAAAGCATGTTCGGGTTCGACTAAGGTGTTTTGCACTTCCACCGGAATAGAAGCAAGTCCACTTTCTTTAACTAATTCTTTATTAATAGCCGTATCCAGTTCTCTGACCAGACTAGAAATAGCAAATTTACCTGCTTTCTCCTTAGCATTAGCTGACATCTGACTGTATTTTTTCTCATCTTGCAATAGTCCGGCTATTGCATTGGCTGCGCCGTCTATGTCATCGGGTCCTTTCGCATGGTATCCTTCAACTCCATCTTGTACTATCCACGACTGCCCGCCAGTTGCCGAAGTAATTACCGGCACTCCAAAATACATGAATTCAAGCTGGGCTATCCCCAAAGCCTCAAGACGGCTCATAATGACATTCAGATAGGACGCTTTAATTAGCTTGACCTTTTCCTTTTCGTCTATTTCCCCGACATAAGTAACATTCGGTAGGCTTTTTATTAGTTTTTCCATCTCTTTTGCATAGGTTGTTCCGCCTCTTCCGGCAATGACAAAATGTAGGTCATTCCTATCTTTAAGCTTCTCAGCGATTTTGCAAACTGCCATTGGATTCTTCCTCTCTTCAATGGTGCCTAAATAGGACACAATACGGGCATTAGGATCAATATTGTGGCGTTTGAGAAAATCAGCACTGTCCTCAGTAGCAAAACGAAGGAATACTTCGTCTTCCACACCACCGGGGAACAAAAAACACTGCTCCGGGTTGGCACCCATTTTTATATGGGAATTCTTCCCAAAAGGTGTCACTACCAGGATAAGATTAGCGGTTTCCATGATTTTGGAAAGGGAGAACTTGTTCCAAGCGGTTCTAAATGTCAATTCGGCGAGGGAATATCTTTGTGGAGAAGCCTCTTGAAGATGAGACATGTGACAAAATACAATAGGGTCTTTATATCCACCCATGCTCCGCATATCCCTCCGCCAGGCGGCAAATTTTGCCGCCTCTTCAGGCCCATTCCAGAGAGTGCTGTGAGTTATCAGTACATTCAAACCATATTTATCAACTATCGATTCTAAGATATGCATAAAATCACGGAAGACAATACGGCGTGGTGGCCATTTGGCTATAGCGCTATCTACACGTATTACTGGTATCTTCAATACACTATCTTCGGTGTATATATACCCACCACTTTTTCTCAGATTTTCAGCCGAGGCAACCTCTTGTCCGTCATGGAAGATACTCGTTATTAAATAAGCCTTCTGCCCCAGCTTATTGAACTCCCTTACCATTCGCTGGGCAACCAACTCTTGCCCTTTGCTGGTACTCGTCTGGTACATTATAATGCCAATATTCTTTTGCATTATTCACCTCCTTATCTGGTCTATAGTTATTTCAGGAAAGTTGTTATTAAATATCAGATTTTCTTCCAGGAGATGACCAAAAAACTTAGCTACATTTTCAAATTTAAGGTAATAGTCACACTCCAACCTGAGTATCGATTCTTCGTGCAAAACACCAATGCCAACATCGGCAACCCTAAATGCCGGATTGTCTATTTTCGAATCACCCATATAGACCATCCCGTTTTTAATGCCTAATCTGAGCTTCGCTTCCCTCAAAGCCTTACCTTTGTCCGTCTTATATGGATAAACATCAAAAAAAGGTTGTTGTTCATACTCAATCACCCACAAACCCATTGATTTACATATATCAGCTATTTCCATTGATATTTGTTTGGCTTTTCCCCAATCGCAGCTATACCTCCAATCTACACAAAAGGCTAAAACCCGCCCTTTAGAATTACATTTCTTTTCGATGTAAAGACTACCTCCAGCAAGTTCCTCGGTTTTTTTTATTGCAAGCAATAATTTTGGTATGGCAGCTTCTGCTCTAGGGTCTTCGACTACTTGACCCTCCATTTTCACTTCCAGACCGGCAATACCACACCACATACTAGCAAAAGGTGTCTTGGGCACAACAAAAGATAAGTCTTTGGTTGTTATTATACCTATCGGAATCAACTGCTTGATACGATATAAAACTGTCATCGTTTCTTGAGCTACTGCGGATTCCTCTCTGGGGATATTGAGAGGCCCTATAGTTCCATCGTAGTCTAGAAACAGTCCGTTTACTTTCATCTGTGCAATAGCAGGTCTCAATTTCCCTCTCCTGTCGATTGAGTTTTACTATTTATGTTAATAGTATGGATGGGGAAAGGTATCTCAATGCCTTCCTTACGGAAACGTTTCAGTATCCTTTTTCTCAGTTCGTGTTGCACAAAATACTGGTCAACAAATTGTCTGACCCTGAAGACAAAGACAAAATTCAGAGAGAAATCACCGAAACCCGGACTGAATCTCACCACAGGTTCGAAATCGATAAGCATTCCCGGTATCTCTTTAATCGCTCTTCTCCCTTCTTCTAACAGAATCTCCTCCAGTTTATCGATGTCGGTCTCATAACTTACATTTATCGGAATGGCAATCTGAATCCATGGATCCGGCAGATTGTAGTTGGTAACTATGGACTGACTTAATTTTGAATTCGGGATAATAATGATAGTATTTTGAAAAGGCTTTATGGTAGTCGATCTCCAACCGATATCTACCACGAATCCTTCCTCCCCGGAATCTAATTTGATATAATCTCCGCTTTTTATTTTTCCGCCGATGACGACATAGATCCCGGCGAACAAATTAGAAAGGGTTTCCTGCAATGCCAGGGCAATTGCCAGTGAGCCGATTCCCAGAGCAGCTATTAAACTCGTTATTTTTACTCCAAGCGTGTCTAATATAATGAGAGCCCCAAGAACAAGAATAATTACACGCGCGGCGTTCTGCACTAAACTAGTCATTGGAATTGCCAGCTTGGATTTCCGGGTGTAAACAGCAACACTAATGCTGGCAATGCTGGACATCACCAGCGCTGCAGCTAGGATTAACAAGCTTACGAGTATTTTGTCGGCGATGGATGTCCATGATGCTGGTAGTTCGGAAGCTCTTACACCAGCATAGATGCCGATGACAAAACACAACACCAATGCAGTTTTACTTATAGAGCGAATGCCCATATTAAGCGATTCTGAGCGGAATCGTTCAGCCCGGCTAAGCAACCACTTATATAAATATTTCCATAATACCAGGCACAAACCTGCCACAATAACAGCCACACCGATGGGTATTAATACAACTAGAAACTGGTTTGAATTTAGCTTTTGCCATAATTCTGTCATTTTTACTCCTTATAAGCGGGAAAGAAACTTCACGAAAAGAGCTATATTTTAGAGAAAGCGAGGCAAATAATTAATTATTGTTTTACGACTCTGAACACACAGACTTGATGAAATATGTCAGTTTCTACTCCATGGAGCATTTGAATTCTATCACTGACTTCAATAAACAATCAACAATAATTCCCTGATGAGATGCTATCGCTACTAATACTCCTGCTCGTTTGCCGAGACTTGGAGCAACAATACAGGTATCAATCTCTTCGATAATTTCGGAGAAATATATCCATTGAGTAAATGTTGAACCTTTCTCGCACCATCGGAAACAGTTGGGATTGTCTCATAACTCCACCATCCGACACAATACGTTGAGGTGACAGTGTGCATATAAAATTAGCCAATCCTAGAGACAGGCGGTGCGCCTCCAAAAGCCATGCTTGACGGTCAGAGGGCAATGTCTCTGGCGATTGCCCTCATCTATGCTCCAAAGCTATATATGACGCCACCCCTTCGAGATAGTCCTCATGGAAAGGACAAGTGCCGGGAAAAGGGTCCCGATTCCAATCATGGGGTACACGAATATGTCCAATTTCAGTATGAATCAGCCCGTGCGTTAATTGCCCATTTACCACCCCACCCCCGCCAATCCAGGTGCCTACGGTCACATAGACAAAGGCATTAATATCTTAAGTTACTCCCCAGTGAAATGGGGTGAAATTATAATTCTTCCGCTTGAAATCAACTCTATGGATTTTATTAGGTCATCGGAAGAAATATTCTTTGAAAAACAAGCCCCGGCACCCGCTTTTAAGACATTAATAGGATTAGAAACTTCCTCCGGACCTAGTAATCATGGCTATCTTTACTTCAGGCAAACGATGCCCCGTTTTTTTATTGTCTCCAGAGTATCACATTAAGATGTTTGACTATTCATCAGTATCACATGTTTATAGTAATTTCTACTCATACTTTACTTAAACTTATTCTAATTGTCAAGAATTTGTCATGTTTAAGGGCTGCAAGTTGATACAATGATGTAAAAGATAGTTTCATGATTTCTCGTATAATCTATAGTGGTTCGGTTTACGGAAACGGAATCGGGAAGATGGAAGGCATGATTATAGATTTACCCAGCGGACGGCAAACATTCGATTTCGATTGCGGAGCCAAAGCATTACAGATTGTAATGGCGTATTACGGCGTTGATGTTCGTGAAGATGAGTTGCTGAGCGAGTTAAAATGCAGTAGCGATGGTACTCAAATACAGCAAATGAGGACAGTTGCTGAGAAACATGGATTCCAGGTTGTAGCAAAATGCGGCTCTACCCTTGTTGAAGTAAAGCAATTCATAGATTCAGGGTATCCTGTAATCGTGCTGGTCCAGGCATGGGCAGAAAGGTATATGACCTTAGGAGATTGGCGAGAAGACAACGACGATGGGCATTATGTTATTGTAATTGGCCATTACAACAACATTATCGTATTCGAAGACCCTGGTACCTTTCGAAGAACATGGTTGACCGTAGAAGAGTTCTCTGCCCGTTGGCATGATGTCGATCCACTTACTAAAGAAAAAATAGGCAATTTCGCAATGGTTTTACAGGGGAAAGAGCCGGCTCCCGAACATAAGCTCATTGAACATATGGACTAGCCCTATATGGGTTCCAAAGATTTGCTAACAATAAATACTGCATTATGTACCAGGTAACGGTTAGTCTGAATTCGCTCATTGTCTAGACTCCATAGCCTGTATCTGTGACAGCATGCCAGTCTTGAAATTTTTACTTGTGACTGATGGTGACATTCGCCTCATTATTAAAAGCAGCTACGGCTGATGATTGATGGCTAAATATAATCTCCTTTGAATTGGCATATTCGGAACTAGCGCTTAAACAACCAGTTTCTCAGAATCAGCGGAGGTATTATTGTCGTCAAAAGACTCGTCAGGATAATAGCTGAGTATGTGCTCTGATTTATCAGATTCTGACCCAGCCCAATGAGTGCTATGATCATTGCGACTTCACCCCGTGGTGCCATTCCAATACCTACTATTAGAGAATCCCTCGGGCTCATACGCTGGAATAGAGCCGGAACTCCACAACCGACAACCTTTGTTAGCAACGCCACTGCAGATAACGCTAATACAAACCACAATACGTTCAAATTAATGGCATGCAGGTCCATTATGACTCCCAGGGAAACGAAGAAGATCGAGGCAAATATGATTTGCAGATGTTCCGCTCCTTCTTTGAATATTTGCCCTCTTGTTAGTTTCACCCCGGCAAAAGAGGCTCCCGCCAAGAACGCACCCACAATTGCCGACAGCCCTACAAAATCAGCCGCCATGGCATAGAGAAAGGCAACCATAATTGCGAAGATGAAGATGGATTCCGGGTATTTCTTTACTATCTTTGCTTTATCCAATCGTACGATAAACCTGCCCAGCAGTGTCTTCCCAATGATAATCCCGATAGTGATAAACCCGATAGCCTTTGCCACAGTCGTTATGAGTGATATTGAGGATAGTTCCCCCCGTGACAATTCCTTCTGATACAGATAACGCTAAAAGAGCGAGAATGTCGTCGATTACCGCTACCCCAATGATTGCTTTAGCAACGCCAGTCTGCAACTTACCCATCTCCCTAAGTACGTTAGCAGTAATGGCGATACTCGTCGCCGTAAGTGCGGTGCCGATAAAGAGTGAAGCTTTGAAATCAAAACCAAATATGATTGCTAGAAAATAACCACCTAATGCGGGAATAATAATCCCGAAAAAGGCTATCACAAAGTATCGAACCTTCATAATATCACTAATATTGAACTCCAAGCCTATAGTAAATAGCAAGACGACAGCACCGAGATGTGCCAGAGTCTGCACAAAATCAGTATAAGTAACTAAGCCGAGAACACTCGGACCGACGATGATACCTGCCAATATAATTCCAACAACTGCGGACTGGTTAATCCGATACGCAATGAGATACCCTGCCAGTGCCACGAACATTAGCAGGCTCATCTGAAATTCTGTACTGGACAGGATTGATTCTCCGCCGAACAATTCTTTCTCCTTTGTTGTTTTCCTCAAGCGATTCTAAACTGTCGGGTTGCTATTCGGAAAGAAGAATTTATATCTAGCCGTTAAGCCTCAATGCCCGGGTGCTCAAACGACTGATAACATTACTGATTATCAAAGCTATAACAATAATAATGGCAATGAGAATGCTTAAATTCAGAATGATTGAACCAAATCCCAAACTGTTAACACTTAGGTCGACAACTGGTTTGGTCACGTAGAATGTCGGGAAGATATAACCTATCCACTGTGGTATTTGTGGAAACATGAAGACGATGGCAGGGCCGAATAATAAGAGCCCTCCGAACTTCCAGAAAGCAAACAGGGTATTCATATCCTTGATTAACGCACCCGCCAGGAGTCCGATTTCAGCCGCCATGATGGCTCCCAGCCCCAGCACCAGTACCAACGCCGGGAATGAAGAGTTGACACCATCGCTGATAACCAGAGTCAAGACGCCCATAAAAGTGGCAAGTATTGCCCCGACGATGCCTTTTGCCAGAAATATATCTCCGATTGTAGCAGGGCTGACACTCAATGCTTCCAATGTGTGCCTGTTTTTTTCATTAATCAATGAAGCTGCGGGTATCATCATCCCGCCGAAAAATATGGCCAGAAGCACGACCAGCGGTAGTAAACGGTCGTTCCAAGGCAAATTGGATACATCTCCCAGAGCTACTGCCTCGATGTTCACCGGTAATACGGCACCTTTGATTTCACGTACCGCATCGGCTATGGCTATCGGTATGAGGGCACGGTTCTTTGCCAGGCTTTCCCCCCAGACATAAGCCTTCAAATTAACTGTTCCTGACATAATGGTGCTATCGAAAGCGGGTTGAAGCACTATACCCATATCTATCGAGCCGTTTGCCGTTGCTGTTTTTAAGTCAGCCTCATTTTCATACGATTTTACGGACATGGTCTTAGCGGAATTCAGTATTGCGGGAAGCTGGGAATTGCCTGCATCGTAGATTCCTAAACTGCCGCGGTCAGTGAATATATTACCGAAAGCGAGGTTGACGAAAAGTGCCAGTAAAATCGGGGTAACTACGGACATTATCAGTACCAGGTCTTTAGGACCGTGGAATATTTCGTTCTTTATCAGTGTCCATACGCGTTTTAAGTTCATTGATATCGTCTCCTCAGTGCCAGCATACCTCCACAAATTATAAGGGCAGTAAAAGCGGTCAATATTAACAGATTGATACCGATATCAGCCCACCCTGCGCCATAGTTCACAATACGGTTTACGGTATCGGTTAGATAGAATGATGGAATAACTTTTGCCCAACTGGAAAGCATCCCCGGTATGACCGTACCGAAACCGGGAATAGCAAGAATAATTAAGACTAAAAATCCCCAGCCTGTGACTGCATTCACGTCTCGGGCTACCGAGGCTACCAGGAAACCTGTGCCGACTACCATGATGCTGCCAAGCAAAAGTGTAACTAGCATAATGAGGGGTTGATGACTAAATCCGCCTACCAATAACATGAAAAGTATGGATTGACTCAATGCCAGCCCGACTCCCAGAATTCCCTTAGCGATAAAGAGGTCAGATGTGCTCATCGGTGTTACGAATAATGCGCGAGCCGTCCCCTGGTCGATTTCTACACTAATCAAGCTGGCTAGAGTAAGTATTTCTACCAGCAGGATGAATATCGCCAGTAAAGGCCGCATGCGGTCTCTCAGCGATATCTGGTCACCGACCATGTCAGTGCCCAGGATTTCCTGGGTGGTCGTGTAGTTAATGGATTGTCCCGTTTGGATGTAGGACAACTCTTTGACTAGTGTTATAACTGCATCCCTGATTTCGGTAGATGCCGTTGACCCATAGTAAACTGTGATTTTCGGCTTACCCCCGGCATTCCATGTATCCACAATATCTGCAGGAAGGGCAATAGCTACCTGATAATCACCGTCGAGCACTGCCTGTTTGAGCACATTTTCGTCCGGTAAATATTTGATATCAAGACCATCCTCATTGGCTAACATGTCGAAAGCCGGTGGTACCACCGGTGCGTACATTGCCATGCTCAGTTTTTCATCGACTTGAGAAGGCAGTATAAAATAAATACCGACGTAGAATATTATGCCGACCACAGTTATGAGAGTGTAGAACCGATTGCTCTTAAAGAGTGCGGTATCTTTTTTGAGCAGCGCTTTTATAATTCGGGTGCTCATTCGGTTAGCCTCCGGCCTGTAACCTTAATAAAGATGTCCTCCAGTGTAGCTTCCTCGCTGTGGATGGTGATTACTTTTTCCTTGCTGAATAGTCCTTCGACTGCCCGGGCAGTATCGGTGGAATCCATACCTATTTCCTTTTTTTCAATTCCACCATCGACTTTGGCTACTTCGGCAATTAGCGACCGCTTGCCGTATTGCAGCTTCAGGTTCCGCGGTGTATCCAGAACAGCGATTTTACCTTGATTCATGAAAGCAACCTGGTCGCAAAGCTTATCCGCTTCCCACATATCGTGTGTCGTGAGGAAGATAGTAGCCCCGCGTTTGCGTTCTTCCAGAATCAGATTACCGATAGCTTCTGAAGATACCGGATCGAGACCTGCCGTTGGCTCATCCATGAAAATGATTTGCGGCTTATTGACCATGGAACGCGCCACCATCAAGCGTTGTTTCATGCCTTTAGAGTAGTTAGCGACCTTATCTTTTTCCCGTCCTGTCAGTCCGACTCGTTTTAATAGTGCATATCCATCGAAATTGTTAACCTTGAATAGCTCGGCGAAGAGAGCAAGGTTATCGAGGGCGCTCATTTGCTCATACAGGTTAGTCTGCTCGAAGCAGACACCTATCTGAGATTTAACCTTTCCAACCTCTTTCACTACATCATGCCCCATGAGAATAGCCCTTCCCTCTTGAGGCCGGAGTTGTCCGGTAAGCATCTTCACCGTGGTTGTTTTACCAGCACCGTTTGGACCGAGAAAGCCCATAATCTCACCGGCGCCAACCTCGAAATTAATGTGGTCCACCGCTATCAGATTCCCATAGCGATATGTTAGGTTCTCGACAATAATGGATTTTTCGTGCATGGATTATTTGCCCTCCTTCCTGAAAAGGTCGATATCTTTTTTCAAAAAACCGTAAAACATGATACGTGTCAGTTGTTCAATGAGCTCCATTTTATCGGCGAAGTTCCGCAAAACATCCTGTTTGGCTTTAAAGCCTGCTTTCAACGCATCGAGGTAGGTAAGTAGTGCCTCCTCGTCCAGGGAAGCGTCGATGTAGCCCTGCTTTTTACCATCGGCAATTATTTCCAACCACAGCGGTCGTATTTCGTTCTTGTAAATCTCATCGATAAACGGTGCGATAGTCTTATCCTGACTAATTAACTTATCGATAATCTCAGTGTTTGTTTTAGACGCCAAGTCAAGCTTGCCGCTGATAATTCCTGTGATTTTTTGAGGGAATGGTATGTCCGAGCAAACTAATTTTCGATTACTATCGAGGTTTTCTCTAGCTAGTACCTTAATAACTTCACACAATAGATTTTCGCGGTTGCTGAAATTGTTGTAAATGGTGGTAGGAGAGACTTTCGCTTCGTGCGCGATAGCCTCCAGACTCACTTTCTTGACATCATGTGTACGCTGGAACAGTGAAACTGCGGCGTCGATGATCTTTTGGCTCTTGTCCGTTATTTCAATTACAGATTTCATTGTAGTTAAATTGCATATTACTACAATACTACAATGTTGTCAATATGAAACACCAGGGAGGAATTTTATTCGTTAATTCTATGCTTCCGTCTGTGCCATTTCCTCGGCGATAATGGCAGCTCCCAGGGCGGTGATAAATTGAGGTTGCGGAGGAACTAATAGCTCAATTCCCAATCTCGTCTGCACCCATTCGACCAGACCGATATTGAGCGCGCCGCCGCCACAGATGGCGCATTTTTCTTCCAAGCCGATTCTGCCTACCAGAGAGGCAATTTTCTCCGCCAGCGCCTTATGCACGCCTGCTACGATGTCTTCTCTCGGCACGCCCTCTGAAACCCTCGATACCGCCTCGGACTCTCCGAAAACTGCACAGGCAGTGGTAAAGACCACCGGATTTTTAGACTTCAGTGACAGGGGACCCAGTTCCGATAATGGAATCTGTAAAACGTTCGATATTATGTCCAGAAAACGCCCGGCGCCGCTGGCACATTTCTCGCTGATGATAAAGTTGACTACCTGACCATTGCCATCGGTACGGATGACCTGAGTGGACTGCCCTTCGACATCGATTACCGTTCTCACCTCAGGGAAAATACTGTTAATACCGCGGGCACAGCAACGGATATCGGCGACTTTTTGATTAGCGTAGCCGACCAGACCGCTACCCTGTCCGGTTGCCGCGATGCAGGCAATATCAGCAATGGTCAGTTTTGCCTGTTTGAGGAGTTCATCCCGGAGCTTTTCCGCCGAAAGACGGTAGTTTACTCCGGATAAAAGAGAATATGAGGCAACCGGACTGCCGTTTTGTCGTAGAAGTCCTTTGCTGGTGCCTGAACCGATATCAATTCCCATATAGTATGGCATTATTATCCCCTATCCAGATCAATAATCCTCTCTCCCCTTGTGGGAGAGACAAGAGTGAGGGGGCAGAATTTGCATCACCCTCACCTAACCTCTCCCCTCAAGGGAGAGGAAATTCTACTCTCTTACTTAAAGAAAGTCGCTTCTTCCAGACGCCGTGCAGTTTTCGGCAACGGTTTGCCCTCGGCGATTGCCTTCATTTCTAACTCTTTACCGATAATAGCAGCGCCGATAGCGCCACTGAGTAAGGGTTGTGCCGGTACGAGCACCTTACACCCCAAATTTTCCTCCAGCGCCTTGACCACACCGATGTTCTTGGCAACACCACCGGTGAAGACCACATCCGGCTCCACCTTCAACCGTCTTACCATCCGGGTGACACGATTAGCGATGGCATCATGCAGACCGGCAACAATATCTTCCAGCGCCACGCCATCCGAGAGATTATTGATGACTTCCTGCTGCGCAAAGACAGTGCAGGTGCTGCTGATGGGGATTTTCCGGGTGGATTTAAGCGAGAGCGGACCTAAATCCTCGATTTTCAAACCGAGAGCCTGAGCAATTACTTCCAGGAATCTGCCGGTGCCGGCGGCGCATTTATCGCTCATCACGAAGTCGAGCAGTTTGCCATCCTTAATCTTCAAGCCCTTGGCATCCTGCCCGCCGATATCAATCGCCAGTCTGACATTGGGGAAAAAACTGGCGACGCCCCTGGCGTGGCAGGATAGTTCCGTTACCTGCTTATCGGCAAAAGGCACATTGATACGACCGTAGCCGGTGGCAATAATATAGGCAATGTCATCGATGGAGAGACCGAGATTTTTCAGGACTTCTTCCATCACTTTGTTTGCCAGCCGGCGATGTTCGGCGCCGGTGTGGTGCGCTACGGAAGCACAGACCTTCTCGTTATCATCGATAATCACCACCTTGGTCATGGTGGAACCAAGATCAATACCCGCAAAATAAATAGGAGTTTCTCCTTCCCGGTACTTGCTTATATTAACCCTTCCCCCCTTGACGGGAGAGGCAGGGGTGAGGGTGAAACCTTATTATCACCCCCTCACTTACGTCTCTCCCGCAAGGGGAGAGAAAAATTAGTCTTACCATAGACTGTGAAGATTATCCGATGATTTCCAGGAAACCCTGCACCCTGGTCCTCATCTGCGCCAAAGCGCCCTCAGTGTAATCATGCTCCAGATAGATACTGGGTATGCCGATGCTATTCAGATAATCTTTGACCTGCGGCACTTCATAACCGTGGGTATCACAATACCGCACCGATTCCAGAATCGCCCCGTTCACCTGCCAATCACGCACGTAATCGGATAGATAACCGAAACGGCTCTGCAAGTCTTCAAGGTAATTTTTCTTGGCATCATAAAAGTTTTTGGACTGGAAAGTACGCGGACACCTGATACTGACAAGGTAATGTTCCGCCAGCCCATCGATGGGGTCAACAGTAGCTTTAATATCCTGAAAATAAGGACGGCTGCCGACACAGGTATCATCAACCACCACGTTAGCCGCCAGGCTTTCCACCATTTCCAGAAAAGCCGTGTCATCGATAATGCTTCCCCAGATTAATAATCTTGCCGCTTTCTTCAGGGGACCATTCTTACGCGTTTTAGCTTCAGCGATAATCTGACGGAGCAGGTCATTACCTTCATCAATCGGGATACTCTGAATGACTTTGATGATTTTAACTGTCTCTGCGCCGGAGAGCAGCGGCGGGTCGAGCCTTTTCAATTCATAGAGTTCACGCACCAGCGCCCGCTGTTGATTATGCAGAGCAATGGCTTTCTTGAGTTGCGCATCAGTCAATTGCTTGCCGGTATATTCTTCCAGTGACGTTCTGAACGCTCTCAGCAGATTTTTCTCCTGTGCGAGCGCTGTTTCGTGAGCCGTGTGCGGCGTATCGATATTATAATGGTAGGGCGTTTTTACGGTGTAATTCCAGATGCCGCTCACGCCGGAACCGACATCGCAGATATGGCTGGTCACCATGCCATCCAGAAAATCGTATTTATCCTTGAGCCCCAAATCCAGACAGCTCCGCAAAAAAGGACAAACGACCGGCGGCAAATATTTATCTGCTTTAGTGATGGGTTCTCTCATATCACCCAGGACACGATACGGAACGATATCCAGCGCCGTCAGCATTTCCAGCACCGGGTAAAGGCAAAGGTAACCGAAGATTGTTTTGCCTTCCGCTTTAAGCTCTCTCACTCTCTGCGGTCGGTTCTGATAAAGCTCCTGAATACGGGTAAACCCTTTCTGTGCCACCGCTACCATTAATGCTTCCTCCTTGATATTACTCGAATGCAATTTACCACTCTAACCCCATCTCTTTGCGCACTTTCTTATAATGGACCATCGTTTCTTCAAAGGCTTCCGCTTTCCGCATCGCTTCTGCGGGATTGAAAAGACTGGTGTCGATGATATCACCCTCAATTACAAGACTGGGCACCTTATAGGTAGCCATCAATTGGTCCTGAAAGAGGCTCAAGCCGGTAGTCGCCGCCCGGCAGGACAAGAGCACATGCAGAACAACGCCATCACACTGATGGTCACGGATATACTTGAGACGCAGACGCCGTGCTGTTCCCTCACGCTTAGCCTCTTCTATTACCTTAAGACCCTCTACCGGACCGAATTCGTCCATAATGGTATCCTTGAGACTGCTGTAGCGACTGCGAACATACCTCTCGACGGGGTCGCTGTATTTTGTCAAATCGATGTCAACCGGTCGTGAGGGGCTATAACGGTCTTCGCAGACAAAATTCCAGCCCCGTTCCGCCAGGTTATCCAGAAATCCGAGGCTATGCCAGGGAGGCAAGCCTTCAAAAGCCAGACGGTATTTCTCCGGGCGGTTTATAGCTGAAATACCGTGCTCAATCCGGGATTTGACTTCATCATACATTTTCTGGTGCCCTGAGATGATAGCCGTCGGGTCGGCGGCGCCGCGATAAAGCGCGGCAGACATCACCGTCCAGAAATCCCTGGTATGCATTGGTCCCGGTCGGGCTTCACGCAACTTGTTAATTTCCCAGCGGAGGCGGTTAATTTCATTAGTGCCTTTGCTCGTAAATTCCAGTTTGTCCCAATTCATTTTCCTGCCGAGCAGTTTTTCCAGAAAAGTGACAAACTGTCTCAGTTCATTGACAAGAAACTTAACGTTGCTCTCATAATTCCCTTCCGCCAAACTTTCTCTGGCTTCAGGGATGGGTGATTCCAGCGTCCAGACCGGAGCGTCAAAATAACGTCCTAACGATTGGAACCACTTAAACCGGGCATCGCAGACAGCGCCGGAACCCACCAGCAGGGTCGGCTTGGGCATTCCGCCGGCGGGCGCTTCAGGCGGTATTTCACCATTCAGTTCCGTCATTCGCGCCGAATAGCCCACGCAGGCGCGCGCATAGCCGCAAAGATGGTTCGGATATCCCTCCGCATCGGAACGTTCCAGAAACGGTCCTGCCAGCTTCTGAGAAGCACAGAGACTGCTATAATTTTCCGGATAGACGGTAATGACATCCATCGCACTGAGGATGGGATTTGCCCATGGCTCGAGCATCACCCATGCAACCGGCCGTCCTTCTGCATTCGCTTCACTGCCTGCCTGGTACATTTTGTCCACTTCAGCACGCAGGGCATAAATCGATTGTAATCTGTTGAGCGGTCTGGTCTTTACCTGCGGTTGTGTCATACGTTTTCCCTCCCGGATGATATTATCTGAAAACTTATAATCGTGGCAGACTGTCATCTCCTGAACTCATTATATGCTATTAGTGTTCTTTTGAACAAACGATGTGCCGCTTCAGAACAGGCGGGAATATCTGTTGTACAACTGCCACTATACACCGTATCAGATTGGACTTATAATAACGGATAGTAGTTGTTATAGACATAATGATGCGAAAAGATAAGAGAGAACCCAAACTAACATCACGGAGCGCCTTCGTGAAGTCCGGAGACAAAGTCTTTCGTGTCCCCAGACCTATATCCTGGCAAGTTTTACCCCGGATAATTAACCGTCCACGGTCGCGTGGCATCTCAACCTCCATATTAATTTGGGGATTTATCGGCATAATTATATTGGGGGCGCTTCTGCTTATGTTCCCCATTGCCACTGAGTCAGGGAAAATGACTCACCCAATCGATGCTCTTTTCACTGCAACTTCAGCGAGTTGTGTCACCGGTCTGTCAGTAGTTGACACCGCTGACCACTGGAGCTATTTCGGCGAGGGTATCATCTTAGTGTTAGCACAGTTTGGCGGTTGGGGATTTATGACATTAGCCACATTATTTTTACTGGCATTGGGGCGGAAAATCGGTCTGCGGGAGCGAATCCTCATCCGGGAATCAATGGGGGTAGCACGTCTCGGAGGTGTGGTTAGAATTGCCAGACAGATAGCTGTCTTCACCATCATCGTGGAAACCATCGGCGCAGGCTTGATATATATCAGCCTATCGACAAGATACACAACGGGCATAGCTATCTGGAAATCAGTCTTTCAATCCGTCTCCGCTTTTAATAATTGCGGATTTGACCTTTTTGGCGGGTTTCGTAGTATGACTGATTACCATGGAGACCCTCTATTAATACTGACAACTGCCGGACTTATCATTATGGGCGGTATCAGTTACCTGGTGATTGCGGATATTGCCAGAGCCAGAAATTTCACCCGGCTCTCGTTAGATAGCAAGATGGTGATTACCACAACACTCTGTCTTCTCGGAGTGGGCACAATTGTCATTCTATTGACAGAAATGAATAATCCGGCAACTCTCGGTCCTTTGTCTTTACCTCAGAAAATACTGAATGCCTTTTTCCACGCGGTGACTCCCCGCACTGCCGGTTTCGCGACTCTTAATATCGGCGATTTTGCCGTTTATTCATTATTTTTCACAATATTCCTGATGTTCATCGGCGGCGCCTCGGGCTCGACTGCCGGAGGTATTAAGGTAAACACCTTCGGTTTGCTTATCGCTACCATTCTGAGCACCATTAAAGGAAAGGAAAAAGCCGGCGCTTTCGGAAGGGAGTTCACCACCCAGCAGATATACCGGGCATTGACACTGGTGATATTATCGATGACTCTTATGGGGGTCATCGTCTTTGCGCTCTCTATCACCGAGAAATTCACCTTCCTGCAACTATTTTTTGAAACTGTCTCCGCTTTCGGCACCGTTGGTTTATCAACAGGCATTACACCGGGGCTGTCTATCACCGGGAAAATACTCATCACCTTGATGATGTTCATCGGTCGGGTCGGACCTCTTGCTCTGGTATTATCTCTGGCGCAACGCCAGCAGGTCACCGAATTTAATTATCCGCAGGAAACCTTAAGGATTGGCTAGGAGGGAACCATGAAAAAGCAAATTATTGTGATTGGTTTAGGGCGTTTTGGTCGCAGTGTTTCCCGTACTTTACACAATCTGGGTCACGATGTCCTGGCAATCGATACCGATGAAAAAACCGTCCAGAGTATGTCGAACGAAATTACTCACACCATTCAGGCAGACGGCACTAATGAGAATCTCCTCAGGGAACTCGGCGTCGGCAATTTCGATATCGCTATCGTAGCCATCGGGTCATCGATTGAACACAGCGTCCTCTCTACCATTCTACTCAAGAAACTGGGGCTGCCACAGGTCATCGCCCGCGCCGATAATACTTTACACGGAAGTATTCTTGAGAAGATAGGTGCCGATAAAGTTGTCTATCCCGAACAGGAAATGGGCGAAAGAGTGGCTCACGTTGTTACCCTGACCGATGTCTCATATTATATGCCATTGGTGCAGGAGTACGGTGTCGCCAAGATGAAAGCGCCGCCATACCTCGTTGGGGGCAGGCTCGCCGAACTCGGCTTCGGGCCCAAGGGGAAATGGGAGATTGCCGTATTACTCATCCAGCGTGAGAAGGAAATCATCGTCACCCCCGGCCAGCAAGAGACAATTAAATCAGGGGATACGCTTATTGTTGCAGGCAATAACGATAGGCTGGAAAAGTTACTGGAAGAAGCGAAGAAAAACCAGCCGAAGTAAACAGAAGACTTTTCAGACAGAACCTGTGTGGGCAGCATAGATATTCTACGTACAATTGTCCGAACCGGATTTCGGCTGTCGTTTTTCATTTCCTTCCTGTTTACCGGGCACGAACTTTCATTCAGGTTAGAATGTGGTTAGTTAGTTCCTGAATTGTGTGGCATAATAACCTAAAGCTGCTCCCTGCGTTATATAATGCAAGGGAATCATACCGAATGAAAAAGTATTCAGGCTATATTACTGTAATAACCACGGCGGTTATCGCCTGTTTTCTTCTTGTGCTAAGTGGTTGTTCTACACCGGACCATGAAGGATTTGCTATTTATTTGACGGAAGGAGATATCCCTCCCGGACAGATGCCAGCCTTAAGCCACATCGACATCACCGAACAGCCTGTTATCGCGATGAGTGATATCATCGCCTATAATGCTCAAACGCACGAGCTAAAACTTACCGCAAGCGCTTTTGAGCGTATTTACAGATTGGAGGTCCCGGTTCGAGGCAAGTCGTTTATGGTTTGTGTCGATAAGGAACCCATCTACTGGGGAGCTTTCTGGACTCCGGTTTCATCCATATCATTTGACGGTGTAACCATCTGGAAACCAGTCAGCTTTGAGGAGCCGCACGTTATTACCCTAGAACTGGGTTACCCCTCTTCCTCTTTTTACGGCGGTGAAGACCCCCGGAATAATCCGGAAGTAATGAAATCACTGGAGGAAGCCGGCAAGTTAATCAACAAGCTGTCAATCACAGCAGTAGATAAGTTACCGCATGCTATGAAAGGATACGAGTTGTACTCGTGGCTGCAAGATAACAAGTGGCACTTCACCCTGATTACCGGCACCAACCGCAACAAAACGCTGGAAGAAATAATTTCTAACGAGGATTTTATCTCTGAAGCCGGATGGGTACACATCCATGTGACAGGTGTGGATACAATCAAAGCTGTTCTCAGTAAACTTCCTCAGGACGAGTATGTCTCATGGTCTGCTGGAACACGGTCAGAGCAACCATCACAAGATAGCGTCAACATCACACTTCCCGAAAGACAGACAATAAATATTATCCAGGAACATGCCATGCTGTGTGGTCTGGACTTTACGGTACAAACACCTTAATGCAGAGAATAACAAACCCATAGGAACCGCTTCACATATTACACTGCCTGTGTTCCGGAGAGATTATGACAAGGGCTATCTCAGCAGTCTTCAAAATGTTTAGAAAATATTTAGGAATTACACGGATATTTTATGGGATGTTTCGCATCTCTGCCATAAGCTGATACAAGAGGAGAAAAACATGTCCGTAAACTGGCAGTACCTGAACACGCCTGGCAATTTGAATAGTGAACTAACAGACGAGCCTTTAACACGGGTAGTACGGGTCCTGCAAAAAGCAGGGTTTTGCATTTACCCGTCTGATGAGGAGGCGGAGAACATCGCTTTCATGATACCGTTCGCTGTAGAAAAAGAATTCCCTCAAAATTTCCATAGTAACAACTAATAGGGTAATGGAGGAGACAAAAAATGGTTCAGTGCCCTCTTATTCTGGCAGTAGATGACGAGCCGAGTATCCTGAAATTAGTCAGCATTAATCTTTCAACCGAAGGTTACCGGGTCATCACTGCATCCGACGGCACATCCGCACTCACACTTTTTGATGAATATAAACCGGACCTGGTGATACTGGACATCATGATGCCGGGTAAAGATGGCTTTGAGCTAATAGACGAGATTAGACAACGCAGTCAGGTTCCTATCATTATGCTTACCGGCAGAGACGACGTCGATAGCCTTCGCCGCGCCCTTGAAGATGGCGCAGATGACTACATTATCAAGCCATTCAATGTTCACCTACTGTTAGCACGTGTCCACGCGAAAATCAGGCGCTCAAGCACAGCCGAAAACAGTTGTTTGTACCCCGGCACACGATAAGCAAAACGCTGCATCACTTCCTGATGCAGTATGTCCTGTTCGACTCCGCCGCCGAAATGACTGACATCGAACCAGTACACTTATATGTCTCTGTCCATTGCGAGCGAAGCGTGGCAATCCGCCATCGCAATGTCATACTTAGGCTACCTTCAGTAGACTAATGTAGCAACGCAACCATTATTCTTTGCTTTTGAAGTAAACTCCCGGCGATTATTTTGTTCACATTCACTCAGATGGCAGAGATTACCACGTCGCTTCGCTCCTCGTAATGGATATTTATTCCTTGTCCCTTTCACTCTAATCTGCTACTATCAAGTTAGCTATGGAAAACATCAGGAACTTTTGTATCATCGCGCATATCGACCACGGCAAATCTACCCTCGCCGACCGTATTCTGGAACTGACCGGCGTGCTGCACACCACGGAAAACGCGCAGGTACTGGACAGTATGGACCTGGAGCGTGAGCGCGGCATCACCATCAAAGCCAAGTCCGTGCGCATGCCTTATAAATCGCAGGACGGCAAAGAATACATTCTGAACCTCATCGATACGCCGGGTCACGTGGACTTCAACTATGAGGTCTCCCGCAGTCTCAATGCCTGCGAGGGCGCGATTCTGCTCGTGGATGCTTCGCAGGGAGTGGAAGCGCAGACCATTGCCAACGCCTATCTGGCAATCGATGCCGGTCTGGAAATCATCCCCGTCATCAACAAAATCGACCTGCCGAATGCAATGATTGACGAATGCCGCCAGCAAATTGAAGACTCGCTGGGCTTGCCCGGGAAAACGGCGATGCTCGTCTCCGCCAAAGACGGCACCGGCGTGCCCGAACTGCTGGAAGCCGTTGTCACTCTCGTGCCGCCGCCGAAGGGCAGCGCTGAAGAGCCGTTGAAATGCCTCATTTTCGACTCTTTTTATGATACCTACCGCGGCGTCATCCCGCACATCCGGGTCTTTTCCGGCAGCCTGAAACACGGTGACAAAATCATGATTAAGTCCATCGGGCAGGTGCATGAAGTGGATGAAGTGGGCTACTTCACACCGCAACTGACTCCCAGTGAGATTCTGACGGCAGGGGAAGTAGGTTACGTCGGCGCCATCATCAAAAAGGTGGGCAGTATCCACGTCGGCGATACCCTTATTTCGCCCGACTACCCTGAAACCGAGGGCATACCCGGCTTCAGACACACACAACCGATGGTTTTTTGCGGTATCTATCCCATTAATACTAATGATTATGTCAAGTTGACGGCGGCGCTGGAAAAATTCCAGCTCAACGATTCCTCCATCATCTACGAGAAAGAAAGCTCGGCGGCGCTCGGCTGGGGGTACCGTCTGGGATTTATGGGTATGCTGCACATGGAAATCACGCTCGAAAGGCTGAAGCGTGAGTACGGACAGGAACTGATTGCCACCATGCCCTCCGTCATCTACAAGGTATTCACCACCAGTGGTGAAGCCCTGCTTATCGATAACCCTTCCAAATTCCCCGACCCCAGCCGCATCGACCACATCGAAGAGCCGATCATCACCCTGCGTGTCATCGTTCCGAATGAATTCGTGGGACCGATTATGGAGCTATCCGATGCCAAACGCGCCAAGCTGGTAGGAATGGAGCATCCGGATAAAAGGCGCGCTCTCCTGACTTATGAATTCCCGCTGGCAGAAATGATTACCGGCTACTACGACAAGCTCAAGAGCGTCAGCCGCGGCTATGCCAGTATGGACTACGATTTCCTGGGCTATCGCGGCGGTGATTTCGTCAAGGTGGACATACTGGTCAAAGAAAATCAGGTGGATGCTTTGTCCTTTATCTCTGTACGGGAAAGCTCTCAGCCTAAATCCAGAGCGCTGATTCATAAGCTGAGAAAACTGATTCCCCGACAGATGTTTGAAATACCTCTGCAGGCGGCAATCGGCAGCAAAGTGATTGCGCGGGAAGATATTGTCGCACTCAGAAAAGACGTCCTGGCGAAATGCTACGGCGGTGATATCTCGCGCAAACGTAAACTACTGGAAAAACAGGCCGAAGGCAAGAAGAAGATGAAGATGGTGGGCGCGGTGGAAGTGCCGCAGGAAGCGTTTCTCCTGCTCCTTAAGATGGAGGAGTAGAATGCGGGGACTCTACATCCACGTTCCTTTCTGCGTCAAGAAATGCAGTTACTGCGATTTCTATTCATTACCGGCGCGTCTGGACTCGGTGGAGTCTTATGTTCAGGCAGTGATACAGGAAGCGCGAAAGTATGTTCTCCCTCTCCCTGAAAATCATTACTCTCATTCCAGCAAAGGCTGGAATCCAGATGTGAGGGAAATTGGGCTGGATGGTCATGGTTTGCAGAAATGTCGCCCTGAGCTTGGCGAAGGGTCTCCTCGCCTACTAAGTAGTGTTGGAGATTCTTCGTCCAGATTCGTCGGGACTCAGAAAGACAATGCCCTGTTCCAGACCCTGTACATTGGCGGCGGCACGCCGAGTTTACTCGGAGCGAAACACCTCAAAGAACTGATGGACGGACTCAAAAAAACACTGAATTTATGTTCCAATCGTCATTGCGAGTCCACCCGGGTGGACAAAGCAATCTCAGGGACGAGGGGTTCCCCCACACCGGGATTGCCGCGTCACTCCGCTCCTCGCAATGGCACCCCTGAATTTATGGAAGCTACCATCGAAGTAAACCCCGAATCGGCTACGGACGAATTTCTGACAGCCGCAAAAGAGGCAGGTTTTAATCGGGTATCTTTCGGGGTGCAATCGCTTTCCGATGACGAACTCCGTAGTGTCGGCAGGATTCACACGGCGGCGCAGGCTATTTCCGCCATAAAACTGGCGCAAAAGCTCGACTATAAAGCCATTTCCGCTGACCTGATTATCGGTCTGCCCGGTCAAACATGGTCAACGCTGCGCAAATCGCTGGAGAAGCTGGTCGGGCTGGGCATCCAGCACCTTTCGGTGTATTGCCTAGCGCTGGAAGAAGGCACACCACTGGCAGAAAATCCGCCATTCGACCTGCCGTCCGATGATGCACAGGTCGAGCTTTTTGAGAAAGCGCGCTTGCTTCTGAAAACACTGGGCTATAGCCACTACGAGATATCTAATTTTGCACTCAAAGGCTATGAATGTCTGCACAACCTCAATTACTGGCGCGGCGGCGAATATCTCGGGCTGGGCGCGGCAGCGGCTTCACATCTGAACGGCAAACGGTTTAAGAATAAGGCAAATCTGGACGCTTATCTGGAAAATCCGGGTGGACAAACGGAGTACACCGAGGAATTGAAAAATGAAGATAAAGCCGCCGAGGAAGCGATGCTGCGCCTGCGTTTACTGGAAGAAGGATTGGATACTGTTGAGTTGTCGGATAAATTCGGGAGTGATAATGTTAAGGGAATCATCAGCCGACTCGATAATATGGTACAGGACGGGCTGTTGATTCGCGAGCACAAAACATATCGCCTGACGCCTTCCAGAGTAATGACATCGAACCCTATTTTTGCCAGAGTAATTGCAGGAGTAAAATAAAGGGAGTCAGCATAACAAATAAGAGGGCAAATTGCTAATGCAGCCGAATATTAGCACAATGCCCCATTTCCCTACTCGCTTCGCTCAGGGACAATTGCCTTTATCCCTTCCCGTCGGGAAGAGAAACATTATTAGAGGGGCTGCGCCCCTCTAACTCAAGCCTTGCTTAAAACGAGGCAAGTTGTACAGAAATAACAGGGGTGTTACAGAGGTAAATATGACATTTCAGAGACCGGAGATTATACGTCCTCCCAGCGAATGGCGGAGTTATTACCTGCCGCTAACTAACGGGTGTTCTAACAATACCTGCACTTTCTGCGGTAGCTATGGTGAAAAACTGCAAATCAGGGACGTAGAAGAAGTTAAAAAAGAAATTGATGCGCTGGCTCTTTTTATGAAAAGCGGTCTTGCCGTGGCAGGGATGCCGATGATTATGTACGCCATCGCCAGAGAATGGGATGGGAATGGCGTCTTTCTTCAGGACAGCGATGCCCTGGTCTATCCTTATCCCAAATTGAAAGAGACTCTGGAACATCTGAACCAAAAGTTACCCGATGTCCAGAGAGTAGCCACTTATGCCACCACACAGGATATCCTGCGCCGCAGCCCCGCCGAGCTTAAAGAATTACGGAAGCTGAAACTCGGCATCGTCTATATCGGGCTGGAAAGCGGCGATGACGATATACTACAGAAAGTCGGCAAGGGAGTTACTTCCAGTCAGGAGATAGAAGCCGTCCACAGAGCCAAAGAGGCTGGTATCCTGACTTCCATCACCATCATTCTGGGTCTGGGCGGGAAAGAAGGCAGTGAAAAACACGCCCTTGAAACTGCCCGCGTGCTCAGCGAGATGGACCCGGACTATGTGGGGGCGCTGACACTGACACTGGGACCGAAGACACCTTTGTATCAGGACTGGAAAGCCGGCAAGTTTTCCCTCATCACGCCGTTCGAATCGATAGGGGAATTGCTGCTGATTCTTAAAAATGCCAATTTCTCCAACTGTTTCTTCAGCTCGATGCACGCCTCCAATTACTTCTCCATCAGGGGCACTCTGCCGCAGGATAAGAAAAAGATGATTGCGCTACTGGAGCGTGTTATCCGGCAAGGCGATCCGGCTTTACTAAGACCTGACTTTTTGAGAGGGATGTAACGGACAGTACATCAGTCTGTTGAAGACAGCCTGAGTATGACACTGCGGTGTCAGGCGACCCGGCTTTACTGAGACCGGACTTTCTGAGGGGAATGTAGGGGGGGTAGAATAAATTACCGACCACCTGAACCCCATTTGAGCTCGGAAAAAGGCGGAGACCGCTTGCCTCTTTTTCAGACCCTATTATATTACCATTTTCTCTAAATATTCAACCAGAATACTATCATATTTTTTGCTATTTATTTTGTAGGATTTCACGTAGTACATATATTTCGATCGTATCATTGCCGATATCTAAATGATACCTACCATTACCTTTTTTTGTTAATCTTGCTTCTTCTCCGCTTGAAAATGATTGTTTTTCTTTAACCCTACCTAAATCCCAACAAATTACTTTGTGTATGCCTTCTGGCGGATGTGACCATCCAAATAAATTCTCAAGAGTAATAACGATCTCCGCCCAAGCGAGTGTAGGTATCCCCTTACTTAGACATTCAATTATTAAATCCGTACCCACATTAGTATTGTATTCTCCGATTTTAAAATCTATACCTGGATGTTTGCATGAAATCATAGCTTGTAGAAGTAAAGAGGTTTCAGCTTCACTCCTTGGCTCTTTTAACGGTGCATTTATAAGGCTTTGTGCATTAAGATCTGGTCTACCCCTATAATTGTTTAGTCTTTTCTCTAAATTATTTTTTAACTCTTCCTTTTTTCTTTCCTCTTTTTCCTTTTCAGCTGTTGCATGTTTCAGAAAGTCTTCACCCTTTTTTACCTCAAAGTAAGAGACGGTATTCGGACTATTTTTTATTTCTTCAATAAATTTCTTAATACTTGTGGCAGCTAAAGCATACTCTTCCTGATCATTTCTAATATTGTTTCTATTAGCCGTAAGGTCAAATTGCTGGCAATTAGCAAAGATAAGCATATTCCGATACCAGTATTGCCCCTTAAATACTTCTTCCGTGATGTAGTTATTTCTCTCAACTCTTATATAATCCTTACATAACCATAAACCCATCATTTCATAAGTATGAGGAATCAATTCTCTATTATCCTCTCCTAATATCGCCCCAATTATATTTAAAATAACAGGTTTCCCCTCTTGCGTTTTTCCACATTCAATTGTCTTAGGTCCAAAAACTTTACAGTATTTGTTACTACCTTTTGATGTATCGGTATCTTCATTGGGAAATTTAAAACCAAATGGTATAGTAATCGGAGTCGGCATCGGAGAATTAGCTGGCTTCAATTCAACATCCATTCTTTTCGGACTTCCAAAGTATTGGCTAAACGAACCTATTACAGTGTACCAAAGAATATATTGTACCAAATTTTCAAGTGATTCAAATTTGAAGTCAGTTTGTTTAGCTTCGAACCCATCAACTATTATTCTCGTACCTTTTCCATCGATCGTGTCTTCTTCGTATCTGTAAGTTGGAACAATTCCCTTTTTTAAAGTCTGCCAAGGAGGCATTTCAGTTTCAGCATGAATATGCTTACCATTTTTCCATGTATCAACAGATATGCCACTACTTTTATAAAATATTTTCGTACCGTGTCCCTTAGTTCCTATTGACCCATATGGCTTGTGCGAATCACCAAGATTGAAAAAACTCTCAATCTCGCTCGTATTTATCTCCCCGATTTTCGTACTGCTCATTCCTTCGCCATCGTCATTGACAGTAACAATAATCTTTTTACGATATGTTCCAGGTATTTGCACCAAGTCGAAATTTAACGTTACTTTAGATGCTCCCGCATCCCAAGAATTACTTAAAGCCTCTCTGATTATCTCTTTTGGATCTTTAAAGTCTTTGGCAATTTCAAGAAATTCTCTTGCTTCATTTACACGTGGTCTTATACCGGTTGGCATTATCAACCTCCGCTATTCCTACTTACTATCTTAGCCAAAATGATATTACTATGTCTGCCACCTGTCAATAGTCAGTCTTCTTTCCATCCTATCAACAAGATACCCCATTGCTCGCAAACACCACACCCAGTAAACCCAAAGAGGGCAGTCCCCTGCGCCCTGAGATTGCCGCGCCTCGATTGCATTGATGGCTCGCAATGACAGGGAAGGCCCATTATGGCATTTCGGTTTATACATCATTCCACTGAAGGTGGACTGATCCATTCGTCCGCTTAAGGCGTCCAAAGTATGAAACTGCGGTTTCAGTACGCCACCGCGCACATCGCATCGCATTGTTAAGTTAATCATAGAATAAGACACTATTAGGGATAATTTGTAGAAATATTTTAAAAAGTGGGATAATCCCACTTGACAACAAATCCCATAATGATATAGTCTAGTTGTAGATAGGTAGATAGTATATGACAACTATAATTAAAGACCGCAATTTCACAGAGACAAATAAACAGGTAAAGCCTGACGATAGAAAGCGAATATGCTTACCTAACACTTTAGTGAAGGAAGGTATTGTATACCGCATATTGTATAACAGCACCGGGCAGATTTTACTTGATCCCCAAGTAACTATATCTGCTTCAGAAGTGTGGTTATTTAAAGATAAGACTGCCTTAGCTTCGGTGGATAAAGGCATGGTTGAATC
>JAQTPO010000101.1 GCA_028712845.1 Dehalococcoidales bacterium
CAAGAAAGTGGTAGAAGCTGATATCAAAGACCTGTACGAAAAGGGATGGGTCTTCCCGACCAAGAAGGGCCCTCTACCACCACGCAGTTACGCACAGTGGATTGACACGCAGAACCATCCTAAATTTGAGAAGAGTCTCGGCAGAGAATATTTCGACCTTCTGAGGATGATTGGCGAGAATGATGCCCAGACAGAGCGCGAGGAAAAGGTGGCCAACGAGCCACTGGTTGGTTCGAGAATTATTCCGCGCTGGAAAGCAATCAAGGACATTCCTGGAGTTTTACCGGTTGAGGACGTTAGAGAAATAATTAAGTCCAAGGAACTCTATGCGGTGGTGGAGTGTGCTTGCCGGAAACGCTATCCGGAGCGGGAGTGCAAGGTGCCTGAGGAGATATGTATCGTTATGGATGCTACTGCAAAGTACAACATTGAGCGTGGGTCAGGGAGGCAACTCACCCGCCAGCAAGTGCTCGATATGATTGATGATACGGCTAAATACCCTACATTTCACATTGGCACTCCGGCGGCAGACCCGCAATCATTTTTCGGGCTGATTTGCAATTGCCATTGGTGCTGTTGCGCGCCCCGCAGGCCCGGCTTCCTGCCAAATGCTAAATATACCCCGCAAAAATACGACCGTAAGAGTCGCTTTGAAGCTGCTGTGGACTTGGAAAAGTGCACCGGGTGTAAAATCTGTGTGGAGAAAAGATGCCAGTTTAACGCAGCCCAGATGAAATTCTATCCGGAATACGGCAAAGAAAAAGCTTATGTTGACGCTGAGTTATGTATGGGATGCGGCAACTGCGTAGAGACCTGCCCGACCGGCGCCAGGTTATTTAAGCTGGTCCGACCTGTCGAGTGGGTGACCGAAGGACCGCAGAAAAACCTATATGCGAAGAAGTCACTGGGGTAGAGCAGCTGTTTTCATCCGGGCTCACAAAGATATTGTATATACTAAGGGACAGGAGAAGACGCCTGTCCCAATCTTTTTTAACAGTCTTCTTTTTACAATGCTACTTGAGGACTCCGTCGTTTCTGAAACGGTTGATTTCGTCCTTGCTATAACCTGCCTCTCGGAGGATTTCTTCCGTATGCTGTCCGCAATCAGGGGCAGGAGTTTTCAGGGAAGTCGGGTTCTGGCAGAATCTTACAGGCGTGTTCACAATCTTTATTAAGCCTGCCTGAGGATGTTTGACTTCGGGGAAAAAATCGTTCGCCAGTGCTTGGGGGTCGGCAACGACTTCTTCCGGTGTCTGAATACGGCCGTAAATAAGGTTATTTTCTCTAAAACGTTTCTCCCATTCTGCTATATCTCTGGTGGCAAAAGCCCTGTCCAGTATCCGTACCATCTCCTCGCGGTTTAGTTCCTGTTGCTCTTTGGTGGTGAATCTGGGGTCATTCGCCAGTTCAGGCTTCTCAATAGCCTTACAGACATCGGGCCACATCTCATCAGGGATATGCAGTGTCAATTGAAACCATCTGCCATCTTTCGCCTGAAAAGAATTCCACAGTGGAGTTATCGCTTTAAGGCGTTCGAACTTGGTTACAGGTTGTCCCAGTAGCAGGTGCTCTATGTCCACAGCAATAGTCCACACACCCGAATGGTATAGGGAAAACTGTACCTCTTGCCCTTTACCGGTCTTTTGTTTGTGCAATAGTGCTGCCAGTAAGCCGGCAACGATTTGCGTCCCGGTCGCTAAATCTATCATAGCGCCACGTTGGGGTGGTGGCGGGTCTCCTGGCTCGCCGAGCAAATATTGGATGCCGGACCGTGCCCACCCTGCCGAATAATCGAATCCGCGAAGGCTTTTATCAGGTCCTTGTGTACCGTAAGCTGTAAGCACACCGTACACGATGCCGGGATTAATACGACTGATGGTGGCATAGTCCATTTTTAGCGATTTGAGCGCACTCAGTTCATAATTGGACATGAAAATATCAGCCTTCTTTATGAGTCTATAAAGGATGTCTTTACCAGCGTCTTTCTTCAAGTCTAAAGCCAGCCCTTTCTTATTTCTGTTTAATAGCTGGATTCCCCAATCGAAACCGTCTTGGTTAACTCTTGTCCCGCGTGACCTTTCCCCGGTCAGCGGCTCCACTTTAATCACTTCGGCGCCCCAGTCAGCCATCATTGCGCCTGCTGCAGGGACAGCTGCCACATGTCCCATATCGATTATCTTTATCCCTTCGAGTATGCCTGACATAAGTCTCCTTGTTTTATGTGTTCTTCTATTAGTATAGCGCATTCCGATTTTGTCTTGTGATTCTGTGACGTGCTATGATTAACAGAAATCGCAAGAAATGAGCGTTGGCTACAACAAAAGACACCATGCAGTGTTCGTAGTTTTGCGGAGGTCACATAATGCCGGAGCATTCTTTAGACGAAATTCTACACCCCGAATCAATTGCAGTGGTGGGCGCTTCTACCAATCCTGAAGCGCGGGGTTATAGTTTTATACATCATTCAATGGAGTATGGTTTCAAAGGCAAGATTTATCCCGTCAATCCCGGCTACACTGATGTCCTGGGGTTAAAGGTTTACCCCGGAATCAAAGATATCCCCGGCACTATCGATTACGTGATTTCCTGCGTGCAGGCATCCAGAGTCCCGGAAATGTTGAAAGAATGTGGGCAGAAAGGTGTTAAGGTAGTGCATCTCTTCACGGCGCGCTTCAGTGAAACTGGACGTCGGGATGCCATTGAACTGGAACAGGAAGTTCTCAGACTGGCAAAGAGTAACAACATCCGGTTAATCGGCCCGAACTGTATGGGAGTTTATTACCCTGAAGTCGGACTCTCCTTCGGAAGTGCGCTGCCGAAAGAATCCGGGTCAGTAGGGATGGCATCGCAGACGGGTGGCGGCGCATCGGCTTGTGTGCGCCTGGGGGCAAACCGCGGTTTGCGTTACAGCAAGGTCATCAGCTACGGGAATGCCCTCGATTTGAATGAGAGTGATTATCTGTATTATCTGGCGAATGACCCGAAGACGAAAGTCATCACGATGTACATCGAAGGGCTAAAAGACGCCAGGAGGTTCTTTGAGTCCCTGAGAAAAGCGACAGCGGTCAAGCCGGTCATAATTGTAAAGGGAGGCAGGGGGAAATCCGGCGCCAGAGCTATTTCCTCGCACACGGCTTCTCTGGCTGGTTCCTTGGAAATTTTTGAGACAGCGGTAAAGCAGGCAGGCGCAGTTATGGCGCGTGATTTCGATGAGATGACAGACCTGGCTGTTTCCTTCAATTTTCTGCCGTCTTTTATGGGTAACAGAGTGGGTATCATCGGCGGTGGCGGCGGACCTAGCGTGATTGCGGCGGAAGCCTGTGAAGAAGCCGGGTTTGATGTCATTCCTCTGCCTGATGAAATGAGGGCAGAAATGAAAGCAAAGGGAGCGACTATCTGGGATTGGATTAGCAACCCGGTGGATGTTTCCATCATCGGTGACTCCGGTATCACCGATATGGACATACTGCACATGATGGGGAAACACCCGAATTTCGATTTACTGGTGGCGAATTTGAATGAGGAAACACTGGTGACTCTGGCGACGACGGAAAGGTTGACAAGGACGCTGGCTAATCTAGCAAAGAATTATATTGAAGTGACGAAAAGCTATGGCAAACCATTTCTGGCAGTAATTGGCGAAAAAGGGCTCGGTAACGAAAATTATAACGACCTGGTGTACAGGCTGACGCGTGATGTGATAAGTCGATTGCTTGCCGCAGGAGTTCCTTTTTATCCCAGCGTGGAAAGAGCCGCAAGAGCTACAGTGAAGGTAACGAATTATTATCGCCGCAGAAATTTACAAAAATAGCGGTTTTACCCTGCAAGGTTAGTGCCGTACTGGCTATATCTTTTCGATAGTTATTCTTATGGAATCACCATTCTTTATGTCTATAGAAGGCTTGAACCGCAGCGTCTCGACATTATCAACCCTAACCTTCACGTCATCGGTTATTTTGATGTGTCCAGTCGCCCTGCCACTGACTTCTCCTACCTTGACCGTCCTTCCATCCTCTCGTGTTTTCCAGTCCGCTTGCCTTTTATCGTACTCTGACATGCTCATGTTATTCTCCTATTTGTTATTATTAAAATTGGCTCTTTCCCTTGATGGACGTATTATATGCTCATCAAAGGACAGTGTCAATCAAAGTAATAAGCGTCGGTTAGGTTCTGATTTGGTTGAAATTGGATTAAATACCAGATTAAATAAACTTAATATCAACCAAAAGAGAATTTAACCCTTCATTGTTACCTTCCTAATTATGTTCTGTTGAGCTGTTTTCGGATTATGAAATTCAGCCTGATTCGCTGACATGACAATGATTTTTGTTAGGGTTGATAATGAAATACTCTATCATTTTACTACTTCTCCCCCTGCTACCCATCCGGTAGAAAATGCCGCCTGTAAATTATAGCCGCCGGTGAGAGCATCGATATCCATCACTTCACCACAGAAGTACAACCCACTCACTATTTTAGAAGCCATCGTTTTGGGATCAATTTCATCCAGCGAGAGCCCCCCGGCAGTCACCATTGCCGTTGACATAGAGTGCGACCCTTTAATATTAAACCGCAGAGACTTTAACAATCCCGCAATCCGGTCCCGTTCTTCCGATTTGATTTGATTCCCCTGTTTGTCACCCGGTATGCCTGATAGAGTAATAAATGGCTCTATCATTTTATGTGACAGGAAAGATTTCATGATTGTTTGATAGGTTCGTTTGCTATGATGCTTGAACTCCTGCTGTAACCGGGATATTAACTCGGTTTTACTTATTTCCGGTTTCAGGTCAATACTGACGCTTACCGGACTGTTTTCTTGCGCATCGGTTATTGCCAGACTCATTTCCAGAATAACTGGACCGCTCAAGCCAAAATGGGTGATAATTGCGTTTCCAAAGCGGCTTTCTATTACCGGTGATTTCGGTTTTTTACCCATTATCCCTCTACCTGTATCTTGTGCGGGGACTAGCCTCGGCTCAATTTCATCAGCCCGGCATTGAAATGCAGTCAAACGCGCATTATGCAAACTGGAGCCCATCATACTTTTTGCCAGTTCGGATTCTGCAACCACCAGCGGTGCTAAACTGGGACGCAATTTAGTAATTGTATGCCCCAGTTCTTTCGCTATCCGGTAACCGTCGCCGGTGGAACCGGTCTGCGGATGTGAAGTTCCACCGGTGGCAAGAATCACCGCAGAGCAAGGATAAACATTAGTGATTGTTTGTACCCCCACAACCTTTTTATCCTCGACTAAAATATGATTCACCCTGGTATTTAATTGCAATGTGACATTATTATCTACCAAATAACTCTCGAATACTCTAACGATTTCGCGGGCATTTTGCGAAACGGGATAAATTTTGCCTTCCGGTTCGGTCATTGTTTCTACTCCATACCGGTGTAAGAATGCCAGCAATTCATCCCTGAAAAACCGGCTGAAAACATTTGTCAGAAAACGTCCGTTAGCCCCATATTGTGCGATGAAACTTTCGAGGTCGCGAGAATTGGTCAGATTACATCGTCCATTGCCGCTAATGAGGATTTTCTTACCGGGACGCTCGGTCTTTTCCAATAGAAGCACATTGGCGCCTAATTCAGCGGCGTGTCCAGCTGCCATCATACCGCCTGCTCCCGCCCCAATAACAATAACCTGTTTTTTCATAGTTTCCGTTATTAATCAAGGAGCGCTCGCAGGAAGTGTGCGAAATTCTCAGCGACTTCCAACCCACTGGCCCCCTTTCTAAATTCTATAGCTACTTCACCCTGTGCGGATTCCTGGAAAAGTCTGCCAATTTTCCTAAGTAAATCTTGAGATTTGAGCCTGGTTAATTCATCTATTTTAACTAATGCTGAAGAGAGTTCCTCTATCCTGGCTTCGATTTGAGCAGCATCCTCCCCAAGCTTCATAGATGTCGAGGAGGAAGGCGTAATTTTAGCCTTACCGCATTCCAAAGCTGTTAATTTTGCAATAAGTGCTTCTTTTTCATTTGCTACCCTGTGTAGTTCTTCCTTCTGCTTTTGAACCAGTTCTTCGTAGCTTCTAATCTGTGCCTTGAGTCCGGTTATCTCAGTTTCCATGCTGTTTTCGCTGCTTACTCCAACTGCTTTTACATTCTCTTGCTCTTGAGTTACAGACAACAGTCCTCTGATATCTTTGAGCACATCCATATTGGATACACTTTTATCAGGTTTATTAACTTTCATGCGTAAGAATCTCCTTTGCCAGATTCCGATATTCATCAGCCCCCAGTGACTTTGAGGCATAGAAGTTTATCGGCATTTCATGAACTGGCCCTTCTGCCAGCTTTGTATGTCGGTATATGATTGTGGAAAAGACAAGATCGCCGAAAGTCTGCAGAATGCTGTCAGATACCTCTTTGCTCATTCTAGTGCGCCTATCGTACATAGTCCTGAGCACACCTTCTATCATAAGGGCAGGGTTTACATCTTCCCTTACAAGGTTGATTATCTGTAGGAGATGCTTTACCCCGTACAAAGTAAGCGGCTCGCATTGGACTGGAATAAGGACACTGTCCGCAGCCGCCAGCGCATTAACAACAAGAATACCTAATGTAGGCGGACAATCAATGAAAATATAATCAAACTCTTCTTTTAAAGGAGCAAGCTTTTTATGCAGGGCTTTCTCACGCCCGATTCTCCCTGCCAGTTCAGATTCTGCCATAGCTAAGTCCATATTGGATGGGACTATGGAAAAGTTAAGGGTTGGCTTTCTTATTATGGCGCTCTTCATATCTACTTTGGGATCAACCAGAACATGGTGGATAGACTTTTCAACCTTGAGCGGATTAATACCTATACTGACCGTAAATGATGCCTGAGGATCAAGGTCTACGATAAGGACAGTCTTACCCATATCGCTGAGACTTGCCCCTAGGTTAATGCAAGTGGTAGTTTTCCCCGTTCCGCCCTTGTGTTGGGATATAGCAATTATTTTCCCCATTTTAATCTCCCCCTTCGTTTTCTGGGATATTGTCCTGCTTGCTTATGGTTGATACTAAGTCTCTCTATTATGAGGTTTAATCCAATTTCAATCAAATCATGGCCTGA
>JAQTPO010000102.1 GCA_028712845.1 Dehalococcoidales bacterium
ATGCATCGTGGCAATGGCGGTTTTACGCTGGTGGAGTTACTGATTGTCATCGCTATCATCGGCGTGTTGGCGGCAATCATCATTCCCAATGTCACCGGCTTGGTGGGCAGTGGTAAGACCGAAGCGGCGGCGGCGGAAAAAGTGCTGGTGCAGACAGCTATGGATACGATGATGGTTAAATTAGGTGTAACCTCAGTAGCGCTTACTACCGCAACCAGTAACATGGCGGCTTTCCCGAGCGATCATCCCCTGTCGCCAAATTATATGAGGTCCACCACTACGAAGGGTACTTACAGTTGTACGACCACAGGACTGGTTACTCAAGTAACCACCGGTTATGAATAGCCGCTCGCTTTGTGTATATAAAAAGACAGAAAATATCGGAGGTCAATGTCCGGGCCTCCGATATGGCTATATGAGTAGTTGTTAAGATGTCTCAAGCATGGGGAGCGAGATATGGAAAGAGACAGCGGAGCCTTCCCGGCTGATAACTGGAGTAGCCGCAAGAGCCTGGGTGAATTGCTCATTGAAGAAAAACTGATTACTGCGGAGCAATTAGATAGCGCCGTAAATATCCAGCAAAAGCAGGGTGGCAGAATCAGTGAAATTTTACTGAGTCAGGGTCTGGTGAAAGCCCAGGATTTGGCAGCCGTCCTCAGTGTCAAACTTAACGTGCCTCTCATTGACCTGCAAAGACATAAGATTCAGCCTGAGGCTCTGCGTCTTATTCCTGAGGATGTTGCCCGGAAGCATACGCTGATTCCGCTGGACAGGGTAGGTAATTCTCTGGTAGTGGTGATGGCTGACCCTCAGGATATCCAGACAATCGAGGATATCAAAGCCCAGGTTAAGATGAATATCGAAGTTGCCCTGGGTATATCCACCGATATTCTGAGAGCCATTGACCTGAATTACCGTTCCGTGGGGGAGATTGAGAAGCAGGTTAAAGAATTTGCCCCGGCTCAAGAAGAAGTCACGGTTGTTACCCCGGAACTTGTTGCAAAAACGCCCATTGCTCAGACGTTGAATCTATTGCTTACCCAGGCGGTTAGAGACAGGGCTTCAGACATACATATTGAACTGCAGGAAGACAGACTGCGCATCCGCTTCCGTATCGATGGCATTCTACACGATATTCTATCTCTACCGCGCAGTGCGCATACCCCGCTGGTATCCAGAATCAAAGTTTTGGCGGAAATGAACATCGCGGAGCAGCGGCGTCCGCAGGACGGCCAGTTTTCCGTCACCGTTGCCGGACGGGATATCGATATCCGTTGTGCCAGTATGTCAACGGCTTACGGAGAAAAGGTAACCATGCGTATTCTGGATAAAGCATTGTCGCTCTTTACCCTTCCCCAGCTCGGCTTACTGCCGGATTCCTTAAAAAAGTTACAGATGATGATGAAGAGTCCGTTCGGGCTGATTCTGATTGGCGGTCCCACGGGTTCAGGGAAAACGACTACTCTTTACGCTCTTATTAACAGTTTGAACCGCACCGAAAAGAATATTATGACGGTTGAAGACCCCATTGAATACCACTTTAAGGATATTAACCAGACCAAGGTAAACCCGAAAGCAGGCATCACTTTTGCTAATGGTCTGCGTTCAATAATGCGCCACGACCCCGATGTTATCTTGGTGGGTGAAATCCGTGATAACGAGACCGCTACAATCGCCGTGCAATCTGCGCTCACCGGACACCTTGTGTTATCATCCGTCCACGCCAATGATGCGGTCGGGGTGCTTTTCCGGATGGTTGACCTGGGTATTGAAAGGTATCTCCTTGCCTCCACTCTCGTGGGTATTTCCACCCAGCGTATGGTGCGTCGTCTTTGCTCTCACTGCCTGGCACCGTATCAGCCATCGTCAGAGGAACTGGCGGCTTATGATGATGAATTGTCCGAACGCCCTGAGAAATTTTACGGTAGCGGTATCGGTTGTAATCTCTGCGGCAATATCGGTTACCAGGGACGAATCGGAATTTTTGAAACACTGGTGATGAGCGAAGAAATCCGGAGGATGTTCCTCACCAATACCAGTGCCATTGACATTAAAAAACAGGCGCTTAAAGAGGGTCTGGTCACGATGAGACATGACGGAATGTTGAAGGTGCAGCAGGGCGTCACCACCGTCAGTGAAATACAGCGCAATGTTTTCTCCATCGGCTAGGATTCGGTCATACCTGTATGAGGAGGGCGCGTGACTTACCGTTACCAGGCTTACACCGCAGACAAAAAACTGGTTGATGGCACGATTGAAGCGGCTACGGAAACGCTGGCGGAAGAATCCCTGTATCTGGCAGGTTATAAATATGTCATCAGTCTGAAAGCTACCCGCCCGCGCATTACCATAGCTTCGGTTTTGCCGACTTTATTCGGCGTGAAACCACAGGATGTTATTGAGTTCTCGCGTCAGCTGGCTACCTTTGTGGAATCAGGCGTGTCACTTTACTCTGCGCTGGAGCTAGTCGGGGAACAGATAACGAAACCAGCCCTCAGAACAGTCGTTTCTGCCATTGCTCAAGAACTCCAGGGAGGCAGTTCTTTCTCACAGGCGGTCAGTCACTACCCGTCTGCCTTTTCTTATTCTTATTACCAGATTATCAGAGCAAGTGAGCAGGTGGGAAACCTTGAGAGCGGTTTGCGGCAAATCGCCGATTATATGGAAAAACAGATTAAGATAGGGAGTAACATTAAGCGCGCAATGACTTATCCCGCCATTGTCACCGTGATGGCACTCGGGATTTCCGTCTTACTTGTAACCGTAGTTCTGCCGCCCATTCTTGGCTTGTTTACATCTCTTGGGGCTACTTTGCCCTGGACTACGAGGCTGGTCATTGCCCTCGTTAATTTTATCACTATTTATAAGCTGCATTTGCTTATCGGCATCATAGTGTTGATTGCCGCTGCTCTGTTCTATTTCAGACTGCCGACCGGAAAACTGACCAGGGATAAATTGATGTTGAAAATGCCGTTAATCGGCAAAATCAATGTGCAACGTATTATGGGGCACTTCTGCCGGACTGCTTCAATGATGCTGAAAGCCGGATTGCAGTTGCCTGAAATCTTAGAAGTGACAATCCATGCGGTCAGCTCTAATCAGGTGGTAACTCAGGCTTTGACTGAAGTCAAGGAGAAGTTGATGGAAGGTAAGGGGCTTTCACGCCCGATGTCAGAAAACGGGCTATTCCCCTCAACAATGGTAAAGATGGTGGCAATGGGTGAGCAGACCGGCAATATTGACACTGCGCTGACAACCCTGGCTAACTATTATGAAGAACGAGCCAACCAGAGTGTCCAGTCCCTGATTGCTATGATAGAACCGGTACTGACAATTGTTATGGGACTGGCGGTCGCTTTCATACTGGTATCAATCTTATTGCCGATGTATTCCGTGCTGAACTCTTTGCGGTAATAACGATGGGGAAGATTATCAATGGGTGTTGATACGAAGCGATGGATAGCGAAAGTTATGCTCCACCTGCTGTGGAATGAGAATGGCGCCGGCCTGTTGGAAATGCTGGTGGCGGTGGCGATTGTCGGGGTGGCGCTTACCACTTTTATTACGGCGCTCTCCACCGGTTCTCTGTCCGTAGGTACGTTGAATGAGGCAACGGTAGCACAGGGTTTAGCCCAGAGCCAGATGGAAAAGATTAAAGCGGCAACATATGCAGCGGGATACACTTCCGATTTGACTCTCCCGGCAGGATACGGCGTTGCCATAAACGTTAGCTCCATACCCGGCGCTAACATTAATATCCAGAAAATTACCGTCACTATCAATCGTGATTCACAGCCGGTGCTGGTTATGGAAGACTACAAGGTGAACAGATGAAAAGCGAGCATGGCTTCACGCTGGTGGAATTGCTAATCACTGTGGCGCTGACAGGGATATTAGTGAGCATCGTAGGTCCATCTATCTACCAGATTTTTAATGTTACAGAATATGGTGACGACCGCCTGCAGGCTTTACACGAATTGCAAAATTCTGCTTCCTGGTTTAATTATGACGGGCAAACGGCGGTCTCTGCTCTTGGCGGGAGTGGACTGACACTGACGCTGCCGACCGCGCAGACAGTCACCTATGCCAAGTCAGGGACAAATCTGCAGCGCACATCCGGCACCTCAACAATCACGCTGGCGCAAAATGTTTCCAGTGTCAGCTTTACGGTAAGCGGTCGTCTGGTAACGATGGTTTTGACATCCGCCCCTCCGGGCAGAATGAATGTCAGTGAACAGGGGACATATGTGGTCTATTTGCGGCCTGTACCCTAGAATCAAATCTAGAGAAAGCGGACAAGCTTTGCCGATGACACTGGCGGTGCTGGCTGTCGGTGCGCTGGTTATCGGACCGTTTTTATCGCAGGCAAGCACCTCGCTAATCGGTTCTAGAAACTATAATACGGTCATAAAAGATACTTATGCCGCCGATGCCGGCGTAGAGCATTGCGTTTGGAGCCTGATTGATACCGGACTGGCAGGGACATTAACTCTTGGTGTTCCCTATACTTATCCGTTGCCGAATCAGGTAAACAGCATCACACCCAGCATCACTGTTACTAAAACCCAGGAGGCAGGCGGAGTTATCGGAGAAATTACGGATACGATAATCGACTCCTTTGAATTTGACCCGTCTAATACCCTTAACCCTAAGATAATCCATATTTCCGGTACTGTTTATGCCATTGCCTATACAGGGCCTGGTAACGATGGATGGTTACAAACAGTTAATATTGCCGTTAACGGCAATATTAACCAAACTGCCCTCAGTACCTATGAGTTTGATGCGTCCAACGGTGTTACTCCTGATATTATCCATATTTCCGGTACTGTTTATGCCATTGCCTATACGGGACAAGGAAGCGATGGGTGGTTAGTAACGGTTAATATTGCCGATAACGGTACAATTACCCAATCAGACATCAGCACCTATGAGTTTGACACTTCTAATTGCATTGACCCTGAGATTATCCCCATTTCAGGAAATATATATGCTATTGCCTATACAGGATCGGGTAACGATGGCTTTTTGAAGACTGTTACCATTGCCGCTAACGGCACGATCACCCAGTCAACCATTAGTACCTATGAGTTTGACGCATCCAATGGTGTTAACCCTGATATAATCCATATCTCCGGCAATGTTTATGCAATTGCTTACCAGGGCACAAGTAGCGATGGTTTTCTAATAACGGTAACCATTGCCGTTAACGGAACGATTACCCAAGCAACCATCGATACGCTTGAGTTCGACCCTGCAAACGGTTTTGAACCATACATCATCCATATCTCAGGCGATGTTTATGCTATTGTCTATCGCGGCACCGGCAATGATGGCTATATGGTAACAGTTACCATTGCCACTAACGGACAAATTGGAAACACTGTGATAGATACCTTAATCTTCGATAGTAATCAGGGCTATGAGCCAGGGATAATAAACATTACCGGTAATGTTTATGCCATTGCATACCGTGATGCGGCTACCAGCGGCATCGCAAAGACATACGAGATTCTAACCAGCGGCCAAATTACGGATACAATGATTGACATACTGGAATTTGATTCTTCGACCGGTTACGAGCCCTCAATAATAAATATTGCCGATAATGTCTATGCGATTGCTTACCGTGGTCCGCAAAACGACGGTTTTCTGAAAACAATCGGTATCGCACAAACTGCTGGTAGCGGAACCGCCGTTTTTAGTGTACAATCTATCGCAAGCGGCACCACTATCACCGCTTCCGTGAGTGTCACGAGTGGCGCGGCTTCAATAACTTCCTGGGTAGTGCAGAGACATTAACCGTATTAAAACTGATGTATAAAATTAAAGGGGGAAGCGAAAATGGCTTACAATTCTGCCGGCCTTACCAATGTGCTCTTAGCCTGTATTACGGTTATTAATCTGGTGATGTTGTTAATCCTCTATAAAATCAGTCAAAAGAAATAACAGGTGGTGATAGGGAGCTTCCCGCGCGGTTAAAATGGGTGAAGCAAAACCATTCTCTGCTGTACTGTCATTCTGACCCTGATTTTTATCGGGAAAAAATCTAGTTCCCCTCTCCACCACTAGATATATTCGTCTTTCGGTTGAAGGACTCAGTATGACATTTCAGGATAACCTCCCTGACGGAGGTCTCCAATGTTCCGCGGAAGGCTTGATATAATAAGTTTGTATAATCGGTTCACTGATTTGTGATATGTAGAAACGGATGAATTGCATGCGAGGTAGTTTCGTTGTCCAGGACTAGGATGCTTGGCATATGTCTGGTTACTCTTTTAGTGATAGGGTTAGCCTATTTCGGAATGGGCTATCTCAATGAACGGGATGCCCAGCAGGCGCTCGTCACTAAAATGGATGATACTAATAAAATGCTGACATTGATGCCGAAGCCGCCGGCTGATTTACAACAACGCCTCGCCGATGCCCAACAGGCTAATCTGGCGGCTAAACAAAACCTCTTGCCGGACGATGTAGATACTACTCAGGTTATCAAAACTATTCTGGCAGCAGCCGATGAATGCCATGTGAATGTTATTCCGCTGACTACGGATTCGTGGACAACCGTAGCAGTCCAGGGAAACAATTATCGTGTTTTAACTATCAGCCTATCGATCGAAGGTATTTTTGCCGACCTGACGGCTTTTGTTAATCGTTTCTATGGTAATGAGTTTGCCACAGTGGTAGTGGATACTTTTACTATTCAGCAGCCCAGTGAACAAATTAAAGGGCCGAGTGGTAATAATATCGTCTTTACCGGCACTCTGGAGCTGGCGATTTATACTCAGTCTATTGATTAAAGGATTGGATAACTGATGTCCGTTACACTGGATATAAGCGCGAATAGTTTGAAACTGGTCTCCATCAACGGCAATCGGGTGGAGAAGTGGGGCGCTGCGCCTTTATCACCAGGCATGGTTCGGGACGGACACATTCTACAACCTCAGGCAGTCGGAGCGGCTATCGATGCGCTGTTCAAAGAGTTGCATATTCCCAAAGGCGGGGTTATCGCCACCATCACGGGGCTTTCTTTCACTTACCGTATTCTGCGGTTGCC
>JAQTPO010000103.1 GCA_028712845.1 Dehalococcoidales bacterium
CTATTTTAAGTCTAAGCGCTGTTTCACGCTATCAGCTGGTCGTAACCCGCATCGACCAGCGTGACGAACTGACGCTGAAAGCCGAACTGAAAAATGAGACCATCGACCAGCAGAAACTAACGAACGACATGAATGAAAAATTCCAGAGCGTCTGCCGCGTCAAGATTGATAAGATTGAATTTCTGAAACCCGGCGCCCTGCCGGAGTGCTACCAGAAGATTTCAGACGAGCGAAAGTGGGAGTAAGGACAACATTGATCCCGCTGTTCGCGCATAGGCTGAATATGATAAAATACATCCGAAATTGGTTTCCAAAGTAGTCCGCAACACCTTTATTAATGGAGTAACTATTTCCTGAAGGAGGCTTGAGCCATGGATTTCTTTGACCTTATGAGTATCTCACACCGCTATATGGAGATACTAAACCCTTCCACGCCTGAAAAAATCATCAAACTTGGCAAACTACTCAAATTGAAAGAAGGAAACCGGGTCATCGACTTCGGTTGTGGTTGTGCTGAGCCCCTCACTCTCTGGGCTGAGGAATTCGGTATTACTGGTATTGGAATAGATATATCCGAGGATTTCTGCGACCGGGCTAGAAAAAAACTGGCTTCGAAAGGTTTATCGGACCGAATCGAAATCGTTTGCTCCAACGGAGCTGACTACGTATTTGAAGAGAGAGCTTTCGATGCCGCAACATGTATTGGGTCAACGTTTATTTTTGGCGGTTACCAGCAGACAATCCAGGCAATGAAGCGGGCTGTTCATCGGAATGGACGCCTTGGTATCGGCGAAACCCACTGGCTGAGCAATCAGGTACATCCGGAATACGCCCAAAAACAGACAACTACCCACACAGAACCGGAACTAACTCAATTTACCCGGGATGAAGGCTTTGAACTCGAATCCATCATCCGTTCTAGCCAAGACGACTGGGATAGATACATTTCGGATGGTTGGTATGGACTAATACGCTGGCTTGAAGAAAATCCCACGCACCCTGACCATGAACAGGTATTCAAGCATTTTCGTACTGACCAGGATGATTATTTACAGTTCCAGCACCAATATATGGGTTGGGCAATGTACTGCCTCACTCCCATGAAATCTCATTCGGTGTGATAGGTAGGATTGGCTGTCTGCGGTAAGATACTTAAGGATTCTTTTCTAGAAACATTGTTATAGTCAATCAGAATCAGACATCCCGATAACGGTATGGGATAAACTCCTTTACCATTGCGAGTCTTTCGCCAGAAAGGCGTGGCAATCTCTGTGCGACAACGGACTTTTGCACATTCGATTTAGCAATACATTTAGTCTGGATTCCCGCCCCCGTATCGGGTACGGGGCAGGCTTCGCGGGAATGACATTGCGGTTAATACATTAGTCCACTGAAGACGTCTTATACACAGTCTGTTGAAGACAGCCTGAGTACGACACTACGATGCCGGATTGCTTCGGGTACGGAGTTTACCCTGAGTAAAACCGAAGGGGAACCTCGCAATGGACATAGTTGCTGGATTCCGCTGGAGTTTACCCCGCACACGTATGCGGGGCAGGAATGGCAATTGTGCGGCTTACCCCTTCAGCTTCTTCTCCCACTTTTTACGGAATTTAGCCACTTTGGGAGCAATTATAGCCTGACAATAAGCCTGTTCGGGATTACGCGCAAAATAGTCGCGGTGGTAATCCTCAGCGCTGTAAAACTTCGTATATGGCTTAACCTCGGTGACAATGGATGCATCCCAGATATGGGCATCGTTGATTTCTTTAATCACCTGTTCAGCGATGGTCTTCTGCGCCTCATTATGGTAAAAAATCGCCGAGCGGTACTGCGTCCCAACATCACTCCCCTGCCGGTTCGGAGTGGTCGGGTCGTGGATAGTGAAGAAGATTTCCAGAATTTCACGGTATGAAATCACATCGGGGAAAAAGGTGATATCAATTGCTTCCGCATGTCCGGTCTTATCGCTACAGACTTCTTCATAAGTGGGATTTACTGCTTTACCGCCGGTGTAACCGGAAAGCACTCTCTGCACACCATGAACTTCCTTGAAGACCGCTTCCAGACACCAGAAACAACCGCCGGCAAGCGTGGCAACTTCTTCTCTGCTCATTTTGTCCTCTATTCCTTGACGAACTTAATCGCCGCCGCATTGATGCAATAGCGTTTGTGAGTGGGCGGCGGACCGTCATCGAACACGTGTCCCAGATGCGCATCGCACCGGGCACAGAGCACTTCCGTACGGCGCATCCCGAAGCTGTTATCTGCTTTCAGCCGGATATTCAAATCGGAAACAGGCTCATTGTAGCTGGGCCAGCCTGTGCCGGAGTGAAATTTCACCCTGTTGGCGAATAAATCCGTGCCGCATCGGACACACCGGAACACGCCCGGCTCTTTCACCTCATCGAAAGTGCAGGTAAACGGCGCCTCCGTGCCTTTTTCCGTAGTAACGTCATACTGTTCCGGGGTTAGCAACTTTGTCCATTCCGCTTTCGTTTTGCCGACTTTCTCTACGGAGACAATTTTATTTTGCCGGTAATCAAAAATCCGTATCGCTTCCATATCGGGTCTCACAAAAATTACACTGCGGGTGTCTTTTTGCCTCTCAATGTCGCCAGCGAGCTTTGCCATGTCTCGACATGCCTTACTTCATCGGCAATAATTCTCTTGAGCAAGGCGACGGTCTTCTCATCGAATTTCACCTGCTTCACGTAATTGCCATAGTCCCTGACAGCTCTTTTTTCAACGAATATGGCGGCATTTAGAACGGCGGATTTCCCTAAAATGCGGGTGATGCCGCCGACGATTACGGCGGCGGTCTTGAAAAGGCACCCCAGATGCGAAGGCTTAAGTTTAAGCTCCAGGATTTGAGCGCGGAGGAAGTCAGTGTGCGTTTGCTCATTCGCCGATGCCGCCGTCAGTTTGTCCGCAACATCGCTCCCTTTGAAGGCGCTTCTCTGCACAAGGTAAATCCGGGTGGCAAACTGCTCCATATTGTACATGAAATTGAGTGAATTACCGACTTTGCTCATAATACTCCCCCCTTAATCGATAGTATCGCTTCAATCCGAAATTATCTGCTAACCGGAACAAATGATAAAAGGAGAGGAAAAGACTGAAAGTTTACTTTTCTTTACCGAGATAAGCGGAAATGACCTGGGGGTTGTTCTTGATTTCTTCCGGGGTGCCTTCGGCGATTTTTTTGCCGAAATCCAGCACCACGATACGGTCGGCGATATCCATCACCACGCCCATATCGTGCTCAATCAGGACAATGCAGTTGACGCCGTCTTTCAAAACCGGCGTGCGGGGATAGGTATCACCCTGCCCTTCGAAGATATCGATAATGAAGCGGGCAATATCTTCTTTCTCTTCCAGATTCATGCCTGCCATCGGCTCATCCAGAAGCAGGACTTCCGGCTCCAACGCCAGCGCTCTACCCAGTTCCACGCGCTTACGCATCCCGTAAGGCAAAGCCCCTACGATATTCTTTCTGATAGGCTCCATCTCAAGGAAATCGATAATGTCTTCCACCGTGCGGCGGTGGTCGAGTTCCTCACCGTGGGCAGGTCCGAAATAAAGAGCGCCGGTCAGAAAGTTCTGACTCATCAGGATATGACGGGCAGCCATCAAGTTGTCCAGTGTGCTTAAACCGGAATAAAGCTCGATGTTCTGGAAAGTCCGCGCCAGACCGAGTTGCGCCGCTTTATCAGGACGGATGCGGGTGATTTTTTTGCCTTCAAAATAAATCTGTCCGCTCTGGGGCTTATAGAAACCGTTGATGCAATTCAGCAGGCAGGTCTTGCCCGCGCCGTTGGGTCCGATGATGGCGATAATCTCATTCTCATAGATATCGACGCTGACATTATCCAGCGCCTTGACCCCTCCGAAAGAGAGGGAGATGTTATCGATTTTTATTTTAACTTTACGTTCTGCGGAAGTAGTCACTTCTTCTCTCCGGTAGAGCCGGCTTTCCGGGCTTCTTCTGCCTGAAGTTTCTGGATGTACGCCATAATTTGCGGACACTGCGTTCCCTTGCAATCGAGGGAACGCCTCAGCGCAAGGCTGCGCTTGACTAATTCCAATCCAGCCTGACGGGAGGTGGCGTATTTCTCACAACCGGTGCATTTTACCGACCAATCGTTTTTCACGATTAGCGTCACTTCCTCAGCGACAGCACCACAATTGATTGTAACAGCGGTTACCTGCCAGTCAACCATTCTCAATCCTTCAGAATCAATTAACGCCTCTATATTACCACTCGTGGTTATTCCAATTCAACTCACATGCCGGTTATATTTTACTTTGTTCTGTTTGCTTAAGGTCGGTTGAATATTCTTGAGAAGTATCCGTCATTGCGAGGAATTTAATAACGAAGCAATCTCAGAGTGGGGAGATTCCGCCCTCTCAGAAATTGCCACATCCCGATTTCATCGGGACTCGCAATGACATTCTGCAACAACCATAAGCAAGCGAAATCTTTTACTTCGTGTTAATGCTCAATCGCTTTCAATAGAAAGCACAGTTTGCCCGATGGAACCTTCACTTCTATTGAATCTCCGGCAGATTTACCGATTACCGACTTGCCGACCGGCGAAATGGCTGAAATTTTACCCTTGGTGGGATTCACTTCTCTCTGTCCGACCAATGTGTAACGAAATTCCTTGCAGGAGGTCGAATCCTCTAAGATAACGGTATCTCCAATGGTCACAGTGTGGGTAACAACACGGTTCTCATCGATGATAGCGGCAGAGGAAAGCATCCCTTCAAGTTCCAGAATTTTACCATCAATCATACCTTTCTGCTCACGCGCGGCATGATACGGCGCATTTTCCTTGAAATCCTTATCCGCCGCCGCCCGTCTGATATCCTCAGTCACCGCCAGCCTTTTTTCCCTTAGTGTTTTCAATTCTACTTCTATTTCATCGAAAGCTTTCTGGCTCATGTAGGAAGGCTCTTTCTTCTGATTTTTCTTTTTTGCGGCACCGACTTTTGGTTTGCTTTTCTTGACAATTCTAATACTGACCGATAGATTTTCCTGACACCACTGCTGCTTATAAGCATGTGCCAAAAATCCCCGAATCAGTTCCAGCTTTTGCGCGCAAGCGGCATCCGTCTGGGACAAGCGTTCCGCATAATTGCCCACGGCAGAACCTTCCAGACCCGCAAAAAACTTCTCCCGCCCGCCATACCAGCGGATAAAATTATTGATTTCCTGTTGCGCGGCATTCTTCTTTTCATCGGGCAAAATACCCAGATAACGACTTGCCGCCTCGCCCAAACTTACATTTTCCACGGATTTACCAGTAACCATAGCACCCCTTTACAAACCAAAATTCACTGTTTTTCCTTCTTAGCGCCAGTTTGTTCCTTACGATTAAACGGTTTCCTGATAGAACTGAGAGCTCTGGCAAAAAGTTTTTGTCCCATCAATCTGCTAACGACATCGGCATGCCAGTCAAACGACAGTTCCTCAGCCTGACGAAACTCCTCGATAATACCGGTAGATTCCAGTAGTCCGAATGCCTTATCAACCTGATGGTCATTGAGCATCTCATAGGCTTTTCTTGCCCAATAGCCTGTCCTCAATTCACGAGCCAGCTTTCTGCGCCAGGCTCGCTCATAACCGGCTAAGGCGTCGGCGGAAAGATTATCTGACTCCAGCGCGCGATGCAGAGTATTAGCCGCAATATCCGCACATATCAAACCGAAATAAATACCGCCGCCGGTAATGGGTTTGACCTGTCCGGCAGCCGTGCCGACTACGAGTAAATTATCGCTGTGCGTATGAGGCAGCGGCTTCAGAGACACTCCTCCATAAGTCAACCTGACATCGGCTGAGGTTATTTTACCGCCAGCGACCAGAGAGGCAAGCAATTTCCTGAGATAGAATGGCGAATCGCGCCGTGATAAGAGACCGGCCAAAGCTTTTCCCGGTGAGGTGGGCACCAGCCAGGCGAAAAATTCCGGCGCTATTTTACTGCCGAAATAAACCTCTACCTCACTAATGTCCTTCGTATCCACTTCTGCCTGAGCACCCATCACAAAATCACCGGCGCCGCCGAGACCGAGATTATCCAGCAATTGCGTCCCAAAACCGGTAGCAACTACTATTGCCCTGCTTTGCAAGGTCAGTGTCTCTCCCTGGCGGAAGATTTCTACCTTCGCTTGCGCTTTCCGGCACTCGATACCTTTAACATTGCAATCGAAAAGATATTCGGCGCCTGATTTCTGTGCTCTTTCTGCCCATGCCTGATTGAAAGCGGTCCGGTTCAAGACGGCTACCTGTGGTTCGTCACGCTGAATGCGGATGGTCTTTCCTGAAGGGGGAAACAACTGCGCGCCGTTTACCCAGCGGGAGATGACATTCGGGGGGATAGAATATTTTTCACAACATTCCCGGCTTACCAGCCCGGTACAGCAAACAACACCATCAAGGGTTTTCTTTCTCTCCACCACACCGATATTGTGTCCCATCTCAGCCAGTTTGTAAGCAATCTGGCTGCCGGTTGGTCCGGCGCCAACGACCACAACATCGTAAGAATTCGTTTTCCCAACCATAAACCTGAGATTAACCCCAAATATTAGCTTAACACGAATTGCTTATTTAGGCGAGTATTGAGCAAATAATGGTATTACCATTGCGAGGTTCCCCTTCGGTTTTACTCAGGGTAAACTCCGTACCCGAAGCAATCCGACCCCGTAGTGTCGTACTTAGGCCACTTTAAGTGGACTAATGTATTAACAGCAATGTCAGATTGCCACGCCCCGATGACATCGGAGACTCGCAATGGTCTATCATTAATTAACGTAAGCAAACAGAACAAAATTATTATTAGCAAATAGATAAAATTTTGAGTGACATTTTTGCAGGGTCTGAATTGACGGCATTCTCCAGAAGTGCTATTTTAGGGACAAGCCTGATTGAGGGATGTGAAAATGAACTCCGCGAAAAAGAAGCCATCCACAGCGATTAACAAGGGATTGCCGCCGCGCCGCCTTAGTAAACAGATTCAG
>JAQTPO010000005.1 GCA_028712845.1 Dehalococcoidales bacterium
ATTTCGCAGGCTAAATCACCTTCCCCGATGGCGTAAGCGTGGGTGAGGTACTGGATAATAGCGGCATGTTCCCCTTCGATGTCTTCATTGAGCAGTTTGACCATTTCTTTCTTGTTCATTGCAGCCTCCTAAAATTCGCCTTTAAAGACTTTTTTAGTCATGTAAACTATCCATTTCCAGTGCAGAATCAAGTGGAGTATAAATACTACGAGTAATGCTACAGCGAACCAATCGTGCAAGTCAATCCATACATCTCTGTCCCAGATGAAACGCTCTTCCGTTACCACACCGCGTTTCCCAACTCCTCGTGGGAGAACGAGCCAGAGTATAAAGCCGGATACGGTTTCAAAAAGCATCGTCAGAAAGAACGAGAGATTGACCAGATAATTTAACGTTTGTTTCCTCAAAAAACCCCCATTTTTCGTGAATACTAATTCCTGTATGGATTCCCGATCCAGTCGGGAATAACACTAGAGCCTTGACTATTTAAACCCGTTCTCCTTATGCTTTTGGACGATAGTTTCTGCCAGTTGTTCCAGTGCCTGATAATCGCCTTCCCGCGGTTGTCCTTTGCACAGCACCGATGGGAAAATTTCCACCTTCAGGTTAGGGATGAGTGCGGCGATGGTTTCCACGGCTCTGCCGCCCCAACCGAAAGAGCCGATGACGGAGGCGAATTTAGCCTTCGGTTTAAGGGCATTTGCCAGCACGACCGCATAAGCAACTAAAGGATGCGGTCCTGTCAATACAGTCGGTGTGCCGATAACAATGGTACCGGCGTCCACTAATGCCATCGCCAGCTTGCCGATGTCCGTGACGCTCAAGTCGAATTGCTCCACGGTGACGCCTCTGGATGCCAGCGCCATTACCAGATAGTCCACCATCTTTTTGGTGCTGCCGTGCATCGAGATATAAGGCAGGACGACGATATTCCTCGGCTCATTATAGACCCACTCGTGGTAGGCTTTCATAATAAACTCTGGACGGTTATACATCGGCCCGTGACTGGGAGCGATGATTTTTACCGGATACCCCTGCACCTTCTCGATGTTCTTCTGAATTTGAGAGCGGAAGGGCATCATAATTTCCGCATAATATCTCTTAGCGGCTTCATAGACTCTTCCCTCGTCGTTAACATAAAGGTCGGTGGTGGCGATGTGGGACCCGAAGAAATCACAGGAGAAGATGATTTTGTCTTCTTTAAGGTAGGTTACCATTGTTTCCGGCCAGTGTACCCAGGGAGTATGGATGAATTCCAGCGTGCGGTCGCCCAACGAAATTGTCTCCAGGTCGTTGACCGTCTGGAACTTTTCGGGCGGCAGGTGGAAAAGGTCAATGAGCATATCTTTGGCGCGTGGCGTGCAGACGACTTTTGCTTCAGGATACATGGCGGCGACCTGCGGAATGGCACCTGAATGGTCGGGTTCGGAGTGATTAGAGATGACGTAATCGATATGTTTGATGCCCAGTGAATTCAGATTAGCTAGTAATACCTCAGGCATCTTGCGGTCAACCGTGTCAATCAACGCCGTCTTTTCGCTACCCTTAACCAGATAAGCATTGTAGCTGGTACCATCGGGCAGAGGGATGAGCGAATCGAAGAGCCGCCTGTCCCAGTCAATTATCCCGACGGTATAAATACCCGGTATAAATTCTCTCGGTTTCATTTTCTATTTACCTCCCTAAGCGACTTTCTTAAATTCGCTTTTTGTTGCCCCGCAAACAGGACATGTCCAGCTATCGGGTAGTTTCTCAAACGGCGTGCCCGGCGGGATTTTACCGTCAGGGTCGCCTTTTTCGGAGTCGTAGATATAGCCGCAAACGGTGCATTCGTATTTAGCCATTACCGGTTTGACCTCCTTTTTTACTTCTACGTAACTGGGAGCGGACTTGGGAGTAGAGCCGCGTTTGACTTCATGGTAATAAGCATAGGTCATCGGCTCGCCTTCTTTGAGCACTTCAGCGCCTATGACCTCGCCGATAAAGATTGTGTGTGTGACTGCATCCACCTGTCCGATTACTTTGGCTTCCAGATAAGCCAGGGCATTATCGGTGACAATGGGTGCGCCGGTTACGTCGGTCTTGTAATTGACGCCTTCGAATTTGTTTATGTCCCTGCCTGATTTAAACCCGAAGTTGCCGATGAAGGTCAGGGGAGTGTCCTGTGCCAGAATGGAGGCGGTGAAAACGCCGCTCTTCGCGACGTAGCCATGGGTGAGGTTCTTTTTATTGAGTGCTACGGCAATAATGGGCGGTTCGGAGGCTACCTGAATGACGGTATTGGCAATCTGCCCGTTGATTTTGCTGTCGTCCTTACTGCAGACGACATACATGCCGTAGCTGAGTTTGTATAATGCCTTCGGATTCATTTTTCCCTCCTAATAACTGTACCGGTTGTACATTGTATTATTATTCGCTCTCCCTAGGGAGAACTCACCCTCACCTAGCCTCTCCTCTCAAGGGAGAGGAACATTTTAATAAATCTGCAAGACAATACACCGGCGTACACTTTACATAAAGTCTTGCTCACTGGTTTTCACGGCGCGCTGTAATTCGGCATTGAGCATCGGCGGCAGTCCATCGATATCCACTCTGAGGAAGCCGCGCACAATTGTTGCGGTTGCCTGCTCGCGGGTCATTCCCCGTGCCATCAGGTACTCTACCTCTTCTTCTGCAATCTTGCCTACTGCCGCTTCGTGGTAGAGGTCGATGCCCGATAGATTACCTTTCAATTCGGGAATGGCGTGAATGGTGCCTGTTTTGCCCAGAATCAATCCACGGCATTCCAGATGTCCTTTCACATCCGGTTCATTGCCCTCGATATAACCGCGGGCGACAATGTTCCCTCCCATAGTGATGGCGCGCGATATTATTTCGGTGCGGGCGCTGCGGGCATTCAGAAACACGCGCGAGCCGACATCCATATTCGAACCCGGGCGTGCTACCAGGACGCTATTGAATCGGGCGGTGGCACCACGTCCGTTACATTGGGCGATGGGATTCATCTGGATAGTATTGACCGGTTTCATCAGGACATAGTTGCTGAGGAACATGGCATCCTCTTCGAGGATTGCCCCGGTGCGTGGTCTGACCGCTATTTCCGGATTCCAGCTATGTATCATCGTGAAGGTAACTTTAGCGCCATTTTTGATATAGAACTCCGAAACGCCGAGGTGCATACCCGGTTCGTTGCCGAGGGAAGTAGTGCAACCGGTAATAATGTGCAGTTCCGAGTTTTCCTCAGCGATGATAATGTTGTGCACGTTCTGGGCGAGTTTTGCTTTGGAGAGATAGAGACAAGCCTGCACCGGAAAAGCGGTCTTGACGCCGGGTAAAGTACGGATGAAATAGCCGTCATTTTGTCCCAGTTCCACGCTGGCAGTGTATTTATCCGTGTCCACCGCTACGGCTTTCCAGTAATAATCCGTCAGCCAGTCATATTTCTGTAGCGCATGGCTGACCGGCATAACTTCCACGCCATCTTCTGTCACCGAGCTATGAATGGGGGTATTGTCCATTTGAATGAATGTCCCGACTCTCTGACCGGGGTCGTCCAGTATCAAACCGGCTTCCAGCATCTTGTTTTTGGTGGCGGTTGGTAACTGAGACGGGTCTTTCTGATAGGGGCGCTCTTCCGCCGACCTTTCATATTTACTGAGGTCGATATCTTCACCCATTGCCGCTTTTTTGTCGGCGGCGGATTTAGCTTGCTCCTTCTGACTTCCGGGTGGTTTTATGTTAGAAGACATTTTGTGAACTCCTGAAAATACATCTGGCACATTCTTCGTAGCCTTTTCCTTTGATTTCCTTTAGTATTTCACGCGGGTCACCCATACAGCCTATCTTCCCTTCCAGCATGATATAGCCGTTACGGGCATTCACGTAGTCCAGAATATGCCCCGTGTGGGTGATGATGAGTCCCATTGCATTTCGGGAATGCATAGGGCTATCTTTTTCTAATAATTCGTTGATTAATTTGCCGATGAGGGCAATGTTTTCCAAATCGACACCTGATTCCGGCTCATCGAGCAGTACAAAATCGGGTTTTTGCGCCAGCAACTGCATCATTTCACTGCGTTTGATTTCCCCGCCGGAAAAACCGTAGTTAATGTCACGGTCCAGAAAATCTGTCAGGTCGGTCCTGCTTGCCAGAGTTGCCACGAGTTCAGGGTTTCCGGGGGCTTTCATGGATGCTAAAACCATGTCCCTGGTTTTAACGCCTCTGACAACCGGCGGGCGCTGGAACGACATACCGATACCCAGTCTGGCTCTTTCATCCACAGGCATTCGGGTGATGTCCTGACCTTTGAATAAAATACTGCCGCCGGTAACCTGATATTTGGGGAAGCCCATAATCGTCATCAGCAGAGTGGTCTTACCACTGCCGTTCGGTCCGAAGAGGACGTGTGTCTCTCCTGTGCCAATCACCATATTAACGCCGTGCAGGATTTCCTTACCTTCTACGGCAACAGTCAGATTTTTTATTTCAAGCATGTCTTACCTCACAATTAAGTAAAGTTTAACCATCCATCGATGTGTGCTCTTTTTTCACGAACCACGCAGCCGGATTCTTTAGAAATTCATAGTAATCGAGGAGAACCATTTTGTGCTCTCTTTCTTCGGCGGCGATGGTATCATAGAATTCCTGTTCCGTACCCGGTCCCACTTGCTCACTGCGGTCGTGGTAGAAGTCGTATGACCTGTCTTCCATCTCCATTGCTTTCTCGATAGCGGCAATCTCGGTACGGGCGACTTTGAATTTGGGGTCGGGTTTATCTAATTCTCTGGCAAAGATGGTCCTCAGGGTTTTTCCGCCATCCGGCTGAAAGTCAATCCCCGTCCATCCTTTAGCCTTACGGATGTTTTCGTAGATTTGCTCAAACTTTTGACGGTGGTAATCTTCCTGAGAAGCCAGAGATTCCAGCAATTTTTTACCCAGTTCATTGCCGCTATCCTGACCGGCTTTGAGGTAAAAAGCTTTGCCATCGATTTCCATCTGGATTGCATACTGGAGTGCTTGTGTGGTTTTATCTTGTTCGGTTGGCATTTTGTCCTCCATTCGGTGTCAATAAAACACGGGTAATTAATTATACTTCTGACCGGTTTGTTTTGAACAGGCAATTAAACTAATTTAACTTAAAGGGCTGTGAAGATATGTAACTTATGTCTCATTATATCAGGGTGTAAGCAATGATGACATTTGAGAAGACAATTGTCAATAGAAGATGGATGGGTATTATTAGCATAAGGTGCTTAACCGTGAGGCGTATGTGTGAGCAAACAAAGAAGCAAGTTCAATATGAATGGCATTCCGTACCTCGTATCAAGTATGGGGCAAGCCTGATACGGAATCCAGATATAAATTTTTTGCATTCCACTGCACGTATTACCGCTTTTTCCGTTTGGCTTGACGCTTTTTCATACAATGCCTATACTTTTTATATTGGCTGGGAAGGAAGTGGTTAAACATGCAAAATGTCAATGTATTGCTTACCGTGTCAATTAGTGCAGAGTCGAAGCAACTGATTGAAGCAATCAGTCCGCAGGTAAAGCTTCTGAATGCTGCGGAGTTGATCCGTTCTAAATATCGCGATGACCCGATTGCCGTAAAGAAGTTGGATGAATTGCTGGCTGACGCAGAAATCATTTACGGACCGGCGGCAATTTCAGGATTGATTGCCCGGGCGCCGAAATTAAAATGGGTTCAGTTTGCCTCGGCAGGCGTGGATAGATTTTTGACTCCGGAATTGATTAGAAGCAAGGTTATTCTGACTAATGTCAGCGGCATCCATGCCACACCCATCGGAGAATTCGTGATGGAAATGATGTTGATGTTCGTGAAGAAAGCGCCGCTCTGTTTTGAAATGAAACAGGCGAGGGAATGGCAGAGGTTTTCCCCCGGGATATTGCGTGGTAAAACAATCGGCATCATCGGGTTGGGGAGTATCGGGCAGGAGATCGCCCGACTTTCTAAAGCCTTCGGGATGAAGATTATTGCCACCCGTCGTTCTATTAAGACGGGACACGCTAGAAATGTCGATGTTTTGTATTCACCTGAACGATTACCGGCACTATTATCTGAAAGCGATTTCGTTGTCTTGAGTCTGCCGCTAACACCGGAGACTAACAAACTTATCGGGGCTAAAGAATTGCGTATGATGAAGCCGACTGCTTATCTCATAAATATCAGTCGAGGTCCTGTAATCGATGAGACGGTTTTGATACAGGCTCTCCGGGAAAATTGGATTGCCGGGGCAGGATTGGATGTCTTTACGACAGAGCCATTGCCAAAAGATAGTCCGGTCTGGGAGTTGCCGAATGTCCTTTTCAGCCCCCATGTTTCGGGGGGTATGGAAGATTATTTAGCGAGAACTACAGAAGTATTTTGTCAGAACCTGCGGCGTTACCTCAAAGGCAAAAAACTTATAAATATCATCAACAAGAAGAAGGGGTATTAAAAAGTCATTGTAACCTTGATATTAACGTCTAGCGGTGTACAAAGGATGAATGAGTACTTGTATATCAGAACTTTCTTGATTAAGAATTACGAATCAAGGGATTGTCTTTTTGAGAAGTACTCAACCGCACCTTTTGTGTAACCCAGCGTTTCGAAGAATTTCGTTGATGTGGTGTTTTCACTTTCAATCAAGCAGGCAATCACATCAATGCCCAGCGTATTCAATCTGGTTTCCACGGCAGTTACCAGTTTACGGGCGATCTTTTGTCCTTTGCCACGGCGAGTCGGTTTATCCAGCCTTTACGCCCGTCATGAGTTCCTAAAATCACACCGAGAACTTTATCTTCAACATTGTTATTTAGCTTATGGTTTCAGGCAGTGGACGTGCAGGAACAGCGAACCGGCATCACGCCATCTTCGCAGGTAGGGGTGTGCACGGCAGTCGCTTGCGGAGGGGCGCGGCTCAGAGAGTATTTTCAGGACAAATCCTGCATGGATAAGCGGGTTGATATATTCCGGTAGAGTCCTGGGGAAGCGTGGTATGGCAAACATCGGGATGTCTTTACGAATTTCTTCAGGCACCTGTGAAAACTGCCAGCGCTCTACCCATTGCTTTTTGTTGAAGTAGCCGGCAACGGTCAGCTTTTCTTGAATTCCCTGCCTGTCTGTAACCCACCCGAAGCCCTCGGTCATAAAGCAGGGATGAGAAACACTGAAAAAGAAATCACCGTCTTTGCGGAGCACGCGGTAAATCTCGGCAATTGCCTTCTCATAATCGGGACTGTCCATCAGCGCCATTGTAGAGACTACGGTGTCAAAGGATTCATTGTTAAAGATTGACATGGCGGCGAAAGACGCTACTTCATAGAGGATGCCCAACGGCTCTTGCTGTTCTGCCTGACGGGCGTGTTCAATCAGCCGGGGTGAAATATCGATGCCGGTCATTCTGGCACCCATTCTGGCGAAGATGCGTGTATTGTAGCCTTCACCACAGCCGGCGTCGAGCACATTTTTATCCTTGAGGCTACCGAGGAGCTTCAGGAAAGCAGGGTTATTGAGGTGTTCCCGGTAGGTGTCCCAACCATTACGCACGTGCTCTGTCCACACGTCGGCGTTTTCATCCCAGTGGCGGGCGACTTCTCCCTCGGAGATGGTTTGCGGGTCTCTCTTCGATTTGTGTGTGTTCATATTTTTTCTATGTAACAGGGCAATTTCGATATAGATATTAGCACATTTTAGCATTATAATACTGCCTTCGAGGCTATCCACGCTCAAATATTTTTTGAAATAGGCACAAAAAGTGCTCAAAACCTATTGACAAGTGTGCCTGAATGATTTATGATTCACACAAATAGGCACAAAAGGAGGGAAAACTGAATGCAGGCTTATTGTGTTAAATGCCGCGCCAAGAAGGAAATGAAGAACGCCAAGGCAATCACCATGAAGAATAAAAAGCCAGCGACCCAGGGCGTTTGCCCTACCTGCGGCACCAAGATGTTCAGAATCGGCAAGTAATAACTTGTTCCTGTGTAGAAAACAGGCACCCTCACTTGCGCAGGGTGTCTGTTTTCTTTTTTACTTAATTTTGATTCTCTAAATCGTTACGATTTTGATGGCTTTTAACGGGCAGGCGCGTATGCAATCAGCACAGGCTTGGCAAATGGATGGATTGGTCATCGGCGGTTCGTGGGGCGCTTCCTGTTTCAGTAATTTGCGAGGGCATGCTCTGGCGGCAGAACAGATGCCGTTCTTCTTATCACAACGGTCGGGTTTGCACTTATTAAAATCAACCAGCGCCATCTTGCTCGGCATATTTATCCTTAAGTTGTTGCCTGCGCCCGCTGGCATAGTTCCGCAAGCAGGATATTGAGCGCCAGTTCGTCAGTGTATTTTCCGGTCTTAACAGCGATGTCCGTATCCAGTAATTGCTGGTACACCTGCTTGATGCGCGGCATCGAATAGCGGTTAGCCTGCTCTAGTGTCTTGCGCACGACATACTCCGAAGCGACTCCCAACCTCTGGCGCATTTCCGCTTCTTTCAAACCCTGTCTCTTCAGTTCCCTGACTCTGACAATCAGCCGCATTTGCCGGTAGAGCATCGCCAGCAGGTAAGTGGCAGTGGCTCCCTGTTGCAGTAACTGCTGGAGCAGAGTTTCGGCTTCACGGGCATTGAATTCCATAATGGCATCTACCACGGTGAAGACGCTGGTCTGTTGCGTGTAGCTCACAACTAATTTGACATCCTTTTCCTCAATCCGCCGTCCGTAAGCGTACGACACCAGCTTGCTCAGTTCACTTGACATAACCCAGAGGTTACTGCCAATCAGCCTGACCAGCATATTCAGTGCCGGAGGGGAGATTGTGGCGCCTTCCTGCTCGATATGTTTAGTAATCCACTGGCGGAGTTCGGGGGCTTTGAGTAAAGGGAACGATTTTACTTTTGCTTTGCCGGAAATCATTTTCAGAAGGGGATTACTGTCTTTGACTCCATTTTCTATCAGTATCAGCACGGTGCTTTCCGGGAGTTTATTCAGGCAGTCCACGAAAGTTTCATATCCTGCGGGTTGATGCTCTGTCTTTTTGGTGCTCTTGGAACGATTGGATGGTGTCCTGATGGCGAACCGTTCCAGCAGTCCCTGCACGATGACCAGCCGTTTTTCTGCCAGGAATGGCGCCGATTCGCAGACTGCCCTGAGCTCAATAGCGGTAACCTGCCCGCCATCGATGGTGCTGGTATTGGTGGGAAGCATTTCAGTATCGCCGATAGCCTTTTTGATACTATCTAATTCGCGGGCGATGGAGTAGTCGTCTTCTCCCGATAGTATGTATAGCAATGTCTTTCCTTTCTAAATCACAGGGAATTAAATCCCCTAAATAAGGTCACCCGAAAATGTCATACCGAGTGAAGCGAAGTATCTAGTAATTATGGAACAAGAGCCTAGATTCTTCAGGTACTTCGCATTCTCAGAATGACTATGTTGGGATGATACCGTGTTTTTTAGCGGGTCTATCTTCCAGTTTATTGCTCACCATTTCCAGAGCGGCAATCAGCTTCGGTCTGGTATCCGCCGGGTCAATGATGTCATCGACGTGCAGATGTTCGGCGGCGCGGTAAGGGTTAGCGAATTCCTCACGGTACTGGCGGATTTTTTCCTGAAGCATCTCTTGCGGGTTACCGGCTTTTTCCAGTTCCCGTCTGAAGATGATAGGGGCGGCGCCTTCAGCGCCCATCACTGCCAACTCCGTAGAAGGCCAGCAGAATACAAAATCAGCTCCCAGGTCTTTACTGCACATACCCAGATATGAGCCACCATAGGCTTTTCTGATGGTAAGAGTTATTTTGGGCACAGTGGCTTCAGAATAGGCGTAGAGCATTTTTGCACCGTGCCGGATGATGCCTCCCCACTCCTGCTCGGTGCCGGGAAGATAGCCGGGGACATCCACCAGATTGATGATAGGAACATTGAAGGCGTCACAGAACCGGATAAAGCGGGACGCTTTGTCACTGGCATCGATATCCAGACAGCCGGCTTTGGACATCGGCTGGTTAGCGATGATGCCTACCGTTCGTCCATTTAGTCTGGTAAAGCATGTGATGATATTGGTTGCGAAGAGCGGGAACAATTCAAAGTAGTTCTGCTTGCTGTCATCTCTCTGGTCGAAAATCCGCTCGATAATTTTTTTCATATCGTACGGGCGGCTGGGGTTCGAGGGAACAATGTCAAAAAGCGATTTATCGGAACGGTCAGGTTTATCCCCGGAGAGAATTCGAGGCGGCTTTTCGCGGTTACTGGAGGGTAGGTAGCTCAGTAGCTCGCGGATACTCTGGAAACACTCCGTCTCACTATTCTCGGAGCGGCACACCACGCCCGACTTTTTCTGGGCGGCGATTGCTCCACCTAAATCTTCATCGCTGACATCCTGCCCGGTAGTGGCTTTGACTACGCGGGGCCCGGTGATATAAGCATAACTGATACCTTTAACCATGAAGATAAAATCCATTAGTGCCGGAGAATAGACACCACCACCCGCCGTGGGACCGAGCATGGCACAGATTTGCGGGATAATGCCCGATGCATGAGTATTACGACGGAAGATTTGTCCGTAGCCTGCCAGAGAGTCAACACCATCCTGAATCCTGGCACCGCCGGAATCATTGAGAGCAATGACTGGACAGCCGACTTTCATTGCGCTATCCATGATATTACAAATCTTTTTTGCCTGTGTCTCTGCCATCGTGCCGCCCATACTGGTGAAATCCTGAGCGTAGATATAGATTTTTCTGCCATCGATTTCACCGTAGCCAGTCACAACACCATCTGCCGGAACATCTTCGTAAGAGCCGTTGTTCCGGCTGCGCGCGAACATACCGGTTTCATTAAATGTCCCCTTGTCCAGAAGCGCCGCGATGCGCGCTCGGGCGGATAGTTTGCCTTTCTTCTCCTGGGCGGCAAGCCGTTCCTTACTGCCCATTTCCGTTATCTTTTGGCGTCTTTCTTTAAGGTCTGAGAGCTTTTTATCTTTTAAATCTTTGTCTTCACTCATTTACTGTTCCCTCGCAGTATTCCTAATTACGGTTTGGAGCTATCGTTTTTTTCTTCTTTGCCCCAGGATTGCATTACTTTCTTGATTTGCTGGGCGAGTTCCGGGCTATTGCGCAGGCGTTCGATGAAAATGGGGCAACCTTCCAGCAGTGAGTTCTGTGCGGAGGTTGCCATACTGGAGAGCAGATTTTGTAAACCGGCGTCATTCGGCATAGAGGCACTGGCTCCCGGAACCTGCGCCTCGAGCTGACGGCGGAGGTCCTCGGCGGTAAATCTCATCGGCATCACGCAGGATTTATACCATGGGCATTCTTTACACTGTACAACCCCATAAGCTTCATTAAGAATATCGGTCATTTTTCCCCCCATAGATTGTATGTACCGGTACTTGCAAAGCATCGGTACATTAATGCTACTTAATTCTGGGCGTAATATCAAGTGTTGTGAAATCAACGGGGAAAATTGGTTAAGTCTGATTTGGTTGAAAGTGAAATCATAAATTTACATGTGTCTCTAACCTTTAATTACACAGCGACCCACCCAATAGTCACGAGATGGAGGGGGAATCCCGCTCTATCTTCTGGAGCTTCGACCCAGACACGACCAGATTCCGTAGTAAAAGAAAATATAATCCACCAAAAGAGAACGTAACCAATAATTTTCAGGTTTCCTAAAAATCCAGTATTTTAGTTTTTGGTTATTGTCTATTTCCTGATGCGTCTCAGTTCAAACACAACCGGATTTGTCGGGTCGGGGCAGGTGACTGTCGTTGTATCCTTGTCTTTTTCCCAGGGGAATGCTCCGCCTGCCTGTAAAGCCGAAGCGAAGGGGAAAAGTGCGAAGAAAGCCCAGGAACACACACCGGCGGGAACAATATCCCCGATGGTGAACTCATCGCCAACCTTATGTCCGGCTTCGCAGTGTCCTTTCTGGCTGACTACTTTTGCTTGTACCTTATACCATTCTGCCATTGTTCACCTCCCCAACCAATTCCCTATATATTTATCCTAAAGTCCGGTCCCGAGGTTTTAATTGGGATTCTCTTGCCGCCAGTTGATTTGCCATATCGATATCAGCCTGAGTATTGATATTAAAGAATGATAAGAATCCGGCGTCAAATTCACTGAACCCTCTTTTATTAAGGTGCAGGACGTGCATTTTCTTGAGACAGGCGAAAATACTCAGTTGTTCATTCTCCAGTTGTTTCTTCATTGTCGGCAGGCAGGATATGGAGTACACGGCGTGCAGAGGCTCAATCTTGCCGCCGGGCCATCTGGGAACAATAGCATCGAAGCTGGGCAGGAGCTTAGACATATGCTCCAGCAATGATGCGTTCAGAAAGGGCATATCACAGGCAACAACGATATTGGCAATGGTGCGCGAATTACAAAGTCCGGTATAGATGCCGCCGAGCGGTCCTTTTTCAGGGTGGATATCCGTTACAATCTCAACAGACTTGATTGATGAGAAACTTTTATTACCTTTGTCAGTCACCAGAATGAGCCTGTTTGTAATGGGTTTCAGGCGATTGATGACTCTTTCGATGACAGGTACCCCGCCTATTGTCTCCGTTGCTTTGTTTCTACCAAGTCGCAGGCTCTTACCGCCAGCCAGTATGATTCCGGTCACTTCCATTTTTTCTCACACTTTCTTTAAATAATTTATTAATCGCCATGTAATAGTCTCGCAGACTATAGTAACATCTTCCGATGTCAGATAGTCGGTAATATTGGCATCAAACAACAAATTGGACTCTGCCGCCAGTTCACCATCTCCCTGCCAGAGAATAATATTAATGGGCACATGGGCAAAGGCATCGATAATCAGTGAAGCATCGCCGATTTCTCCCTGCCTTGCGCTGAGTAGCTTCCCCACACCGAGCAAAAGCGCCGGTTTTTTTCCGAAGGCATCAATGAGCGGCTTCATAGTTCTCTTGATAAACGTGGGATAATAGACCAGTCCGCCGGGCAAGTCGCGGTAAGTAATCTGTTTGCCTGTCGGCGGTGTGTCGTTTGCCTGTGTAAAGTAGTGCAATATGAGTATTTTATCACGCAGAGGAACAGGTTGATGACTATCAACAAAGGCAACCCCGGCAGATGAGCTGTTTATTCGGTAAATTTCATTGAGGTAGTGAAGAGTGATAGTCTCCGGAGAATATAATGCGCCGCTTTTCCGGCACTGTTGTACAATGTCAATTGTTGCAAACCGTTCTTGAGCGATTGTAAGAGCATCATTCAGATTATAAGAAACGGTATGATTATCTTTAGCCTGCATTTTTATAACGTCATCACATTAATTCTTTAATTACCAGGCAGGAGTGCAATAAAACTCCTCGATATTTTATCAATATAGCACACTGCAGCCAACTGCCGGATTATTATTTGCCATTGTGTCCAACAGCTAAAAGTAAAAAAATCAGAGTTAGTTCTCCAGCCACGAATGGGAATAGAGAACTTCGCCCAACAGGACTCTGACGGTTTTCACGTACTTTAGCTCCTCTGTGCTAATTGAGGCGGGGTCAATCTTCTCTCCATCCATTACCCTTTGTACCAGTTTGACCAGCTCGGGTTTTTTTTCACGTGCAATATCCAGTAAAAACCGGTCAGAGGCATCGACAATTGCCGAATAGAGGTTGTATTTCATCAGCATCATCAAATAAGTGCGGTTCAAGTAGGGTCTTAGCTTGTTCGGTGCGCCGTTGGACACATTGGACAGCCCGACGATTGATTTTGCGCCGGGAGCAATGTCCTGTAACATGCTCAAAAATTCCAGGCATGGTTTTACATGGTTAGACTCGATATTGACCGCCGGAGTAACAATAGGGTCGAGCCAGATTTTTTCATTGGGAATACCCATTCCATTAGCGGTATAAAGAAGTTCAGCGGCAATAGCACCGCGTTCATTCGCATCGCGGGGCAAACCATCTCTGCCCCAGAGCAAGCCCACAAAATCGCAATCGTATTTCAGGACTAAGGGAAGTTCCTCTGCCATACGTGTCAGGGAAATTGAGTTAAGGAGCGCTTTTCCCCGATGAGTTTTCAGTCCGGCTTCAATGGCAACAGGATTGGTGGTGTCCAGCGACAGGGGTTTGTCCGTGACTTTCTGGACAGTATCGACTACCCACTCCATAAATTTATCGCCGTCCTTACGGGCGGGTCCGATATTGATGTCCAGATAATCCATACCGGCTCTGGTTTCGGCGATAGCCAGTTTTTGAATGCGGCTGGCATCACGTTCACTAAGTGCAGTCCCGATGGATATGGAGACGATGTTCAAATTTTCCCCTATCAGCTTCATCTTCCTCTCTACATTTTCAGACTTCTGAGATAAGCGGGGATGTGAGAGCCCTCTCTGGGGCCTACCATAACTTCCCAGCCGCGTAGTTCCTCTTCCAGCGCGCCGCTTTCAGAGGCGGAATAACCGGGGATAATCAACTTGTGGTGTTTGATTTTAGTTTCAATGCCGGATTTCTTGACGAATATGGACATCAGGTCGGCGCCAAATTTGCCCGCCGCCCATGCAGTCAATACCGAAAGCCCTTCCGTATCCATTACCAGAAGGTAACTGGGTACTTTGCTGCTTTCAATTTCACCGGAAACAATGAAATATGTCAGGGAGAAGTTTGTCGTAATCAGCACCGGTGAATTCTCGTTGGGATTGCCAATTTCATAGATGCCAGCGGTTGTTGCCAGCGGTCTTTGCGGGTCGGTGAAGATATTCATTCTTTGAACCAGCAGGGGGAATAGAATTTCACCCTGCAGATCAGACAGGACAACGATACCGGCATACTTGGAGACGGACATCGAGGCAACCATAGCTTCTTTCATCGGATTATCGGTCATTTCGCAGGGGAAGACAATCGTGGGATAACCCAGCGGTTTGAATTTCTTCTGTAATGCCGAACCTCTGATGATAATTTGGTCCTGAAATGACTGTTTGACCGTTCTTGACCCGGAATCGATAACAATATCATTGATACCGGCTTTATTCAAGATAGCGGCGAGTTCTGTCACTTCCTCAAGATTAGCGCCCTTGACGGTTACCGGACAGGAATTTTCCTTCGCAAGTTTGGCAACAGCTTCGGCATTTGCTCTGGTGGCGGCATAAAGTAATGGTTTACGATTAGCGCAAATCTTTAACCCTGCCGCCAAAACATCCGGTTTATCACTCATTAGAATAAGAGCGCCCCCGGTAGCTTTAGCGATTTTCTCTACCAGCACTCCAAATTTTGCCGGGTCGCCGGACTCGCTTTTGACAGCGATGGCATCGGCATGGAGTTTTATCCCGACTCTTTCATAGATATACTTGTTGAATTTCTCGACTCTGCTTGCCCATTCACTTTCCGGCATATTATCCGTGACGATGACAGCAATGGCGGTGGGGTTTTCAAACCTCTTTTCGTGACGGAACATCACCGTCTCACCCCCGACCTTAAAGGCTTTATCACCAATGCCAATAGTTACAGGTCGGATTGGGGGAGCGGATGCCTCAGCCAGTTGCGCCTTAGCTTCTTCCGAAACGAACGGGCAGGCGGCGAGTTCAGCTTTACCGGCAGCAAGGTTCATGGCAAAGGCGAGGCATGTCGGTATGCCACACTTGCCGCAGTTAGTCTTGGGTAAAAGTTTGAAAATCTGTATTCCTGTAAGCGCCATTAAATTTAGCTCCTTTCTTAGTTGCCAGCTATCAGCTGTCAGCTATCAGCTTTTTGGTTGTTTTTATCATATCTATCTAATGTCATTTTGGAAGGATATTTATCCGATTATCGGGTCCATCGTCAGGGCTGGGTGCCCTTTCTCTGTGAGGAAGGGCAGGATTTCATCTTCGGTTGTGCCAATCGTCTCATCGGCAATCATATCCATCAGATCGGGGACGCCCATTTCAGCAGCTCTTGCTTTGAGCCGGTCGCCAATCTCTGCCTTGAGCATTTTGGGCATCCAGACCATTCTCAAAAGACCCCCATCGCCGATGAGGAATTTCCGCTGACAGATATTATATTTGCCATGCCCGACAAAGCCCGGGGTGCTGATACCGCCGCCGATAGTTCCGGCGAGGGTGGTGAATTTCATCCCGCAGGGCGTCATCTCCGTAAATTCACGATTCACTGTCATTATACCATTGCACATCGGCAGTATTGCGGCAATACATTCGCAACAGCCGCAGGTAGTCATCGGGTCGTTAACGATGCTGTAAAAATTATAATGGTCGAACTTGCCTCGGGAGGCTTTGAAAAGAAATTCGTTGACGCCTTTCCATTGCCCCAGCTTCTCATCGATTATTTCACCTTTGGGCACAGGCTGGTTGGGTCCCGTGGGATTAATTTCGTAAGAAGCCTTGCAGTCCATCCAGTTGTAAGAGCCGCAGAGTCCGGTTCTCTCCGGGCTGATGACACAGACGTGGCTGGGGGCGAAGGACTGACAGAGTGTACAGGAATAATACATATCGGTGGTTTCATCCGTCATCCCTTCAATCCGTGCGTCACGTTCGGCGTAAACGGCTCTGGCTTTTTCTAATATTTGCTTTATTTTAACCTCGTCGGTGTAAATCTTCACCTGGAGTTTATCGAAAATTCTGCCGAAGTCCTGATGCAGCTTGGCGTGGAGAATGGTGCCGATGTGTGCCAGCTTGAAACCTTTTTCAACTGCCTGTTTGCTGACACGTAACCAAGCAATATCCCGCTGTCCGATGTGCATTATGCCCTGGGCATGGTTGATGAGGTGATGTACCTGCCGTTCCAGAATGGGTTCGTAATCGGCTTCGAATTGGCGACCGGCGACCTCTATGGTAATTGCCATTGGCAGTATCGATTTTGCCGGAACATCGGTGATTTCCGGTCCGATAATTTCAATTCTGCCATCTTCTACTTCATCCATTCGTTTGGAAGTAACCCATTCAACCATCGGGGTCCGCCCACCGCCGGCTTCAAGGTAGATGTCATCGCCGCGAACTCTCTCGCCTTCAAAGGCGGGACCATAAGCGACGGGAACGGGAATTTCGGTAACATTAACCTTAAGCCCGCGTACTTCAATTGCCTTGGCGACAATCTGGTCGTGCGGGATGTTAGAGACAACGTGTTCATATGTCGTAATACCGGTGGGAAGAATTTCTGGAATGGGGGTATCGGCAATAACCGGGAAACCCCAGTTGATAGCGCCGGCGGCATTGGCACACCACTCATCGGTCACGTTGCCCAGCGGCATCGCAAAAGCAAAGATACGGTCTTTATTATAAATCAAAATCTTGCGGTAATCGCCGGGTTCGATGCCGCCGAAAGACATTGCGGCCCTGGTGGCAAAGCCCATCGCAAAGACAGTAGCACTGACATCGGGACCGAAGGGCACTAACCGTACTCCCCACCCGATTTGCACGCCGGCTTCAACCAGTTGCTCGGCGAAACGTTTGCCGTTATATTCTGCCGACATAAATACATAGAGGTTCTTTTTCTGAAGCTCGTGAGCAATGCTGGCGGCGATTTGCGGCGTCGGTGCGGCACCCAAAATGGCGGCAAACCCAGGAGCCGTGCCGTCCACGAACTCCACGCCGCGCTTTCTCATAATGACATCATCGGCGGCACCGAGCCAGATATTGTCTGGCGTAACATCCTCCCCGAGGACGTAAAACGCGGGATTTTCCCGGTAGCGGATAGCCTCGATGATTTCCTCCGCAAAGAAAGTTGCCATTCCCGCATCCAGCGCCGGAGCCAGATACGGCAGGGGATGTGTCTCCCTGACCGGCGGCGGTAGCAGAGTGCGGCATTTTTTCAGCACGAATTCCATATCTCCCAGTTTCTCTACTTTGTGGCCGAGTATGCCGTAGATAATTGGCAGGTAATAGGCAGTATTGGGGAAGCCGACCGGCTCGTTTGCGCCCCACTTCTCCATTGCCGTTTTCCATTTGATTTCGGCATTTTCGACTATCTTATAAGCGCCCTTGATGGCGACGGATGCGATAATTTTTGACATTTCCTCTTATTTTCCTCCCGTAGCTCTCAGCATTCAGCAGTCAGCTCATCAGGTAAGCTCTCTTCGCATTGCCATATCGTAAAGCACTCTTTCTCTGGCTTTATCGATACCGAGCGCCTTGCGTTTTTTATCGATGTGGGCAATCATTTTCTGTGCCATCTTCAGGGGGTCGGGTTCAAAGTCCCACATCCCACCGTACATTTTCTCCATATCCTTGAAGAGGAAGTCGGTCACTTCCTGGCTCCCTGCTGTCGGCCAGGTCGCACCGAAAAGGGTGTAAACACCGGAACTGACGAAGTATTGACCGATAGAAACAGCTTCTTCGCTCATCCATTCCGGAGCGGCACCGCAGGCAGGCAGGTCGCTGATGTCATCACCCATGCCGCCGTCTTTCACCATTGCAGTAGCGGCAACCAGGATACGGCAATTGTCCACGCAGGCGCCCATATGCAGAACCGGTGGAATCCCGAAGGCTTCACAGACCGAACGCAGACCTGCACCGGCATATTGCGCGCCTTCCGGCACCATCAGACCTGTCTTGGCGACTGCCATCGTGGCGCAACCGGTGAGCAGGACGAGGACATCATTCTTGATAAGTTCTTTCACCAGCGTCACATGGGCATTATCGCGGGTGATGCGGGCATTATTACAGCCGACGACCCCCGCCACGCCTCTGATTCTGCCGTTGATAATGTTATCGTTCAACGGCCGGTAAGAAGCACGGAACGAACCGCCCAGCAGGTAGTTGATGGCCTCATGGCTGAAACCGGCGATGAGTTCACTCTTATGTTTCGGAATGAAGACACCCGGTTTACGGTTCGGGAAGTTATCGATGGCGGTTTTAATGATGGCATTAGCGCATTCGAGCGCTCTCGTATCATCGAATTGTATATGAACAGCGCCTTCGATTTTAGCTCTGTCATCCGTAGTGATGAGTTTGGTATGGTAGCAACCGGCAACTGACGATAAACCCTGCATAATGCACTGCACATCGACTACCATCGCTTCCACGGCGCCGGTGATAATAGCCAGTTCCTGTTGCAGGAAGTTGCCGGCGATGGGGATACCGTGCCGTATCATAATTTCATTGGCGGTACCGCACATCCCTGTCAGATTGATTCCATTAGCCCCTCTGGATTTTGCGTATTCAATCAGTTTGGGGTCGTGGGATGCCACTGCCAGCATTTCAGCGAGCGCCGGTTCATTCCCGTGAATGGTAATATTGACTTCGTCTTCTTTCAGAACGCCGAGGTTGATTGTGCCCAGTGACGGAGTAGGCGTGCCGAACATAATATCCTGTAAATCAGTGGCAATCATACTGCCACCCCACCCGTCTGCCAGAGAGCAACGCGCCCCCTGTAAAAGCACGTTCTGATAATCCTGGTCAACACCCATATGAGTGCGGTGCAGGGACTCCACCACTTCACGGTCAACGCCCCGCGGGGCAACTCCGAGCTTATGCCAGATTTCCTGCCGCTTTATCGGTGCTCTTTTGAGGAAAAGAAGCTCGCCATCCTGTTTGCCGAATTCGTTGAGCAGAATTTCCCCAACTTCGACGGCAATTTCATTATTAGAGCGGTCGCCGATTTTTACACCCAATTCAAGTGCCAGCTGGAGCAGTTTTTGCTCATCTTTAATCTCAAAGCCGGCGGCGTGTCCCCTGACGGATTCCAGAAAGTGCTGCGTCACCCGCCGACCGTGGTCGCTATGAGCGGCACTGCCTGAGGCAATTTTACGGACGAAGTTGCGGGCGGCAATTGTTTCTGCCGTAGCGCCACAGAGTCCCTGCCGTTCTCTCTTCTCTTCAGGTGTTTCCACTTTCCCTTTTGCCAGCGGCACGCGGCATGGTCCCATAGCGCAATTACTGCAACAACTGCCCTCAGAGCCAACGGGGCAGGCTTTCATATTATCCGCTCTATCAAAAACCGTACTGACCTGGTCTTTTATTGCCTTGTCAATCAATTCGGTGGTTGTTGCGTCGATACTTTTCTTATTCTTTTCCTCTGCCACTTTTTCCTCCCGCATTTACAGGATGCTAGGCGATTGTTAAATCAGCCACCATCTCTTTAATCAATTTGATTGCTTCAGGATGTCGCATAATAATGATGTCGCCGCCAGCCATCAGCAATGTCATTGCGGACATAGCTTCCATCATTATGCCCCTGTTTTTGGCATTCCCCATATTGTTTTCATTATCGGGTGAATTAACTTCCTTGGATTTCCAGACTTCTTTTGACAGGTTACAGATGATGGGGAACTGCAGTTTTTCATCTTGCTGGGTTAAGCCAGCCATTCTCATCCGCTCCATAACCGAATAGGCATATTCCAGTCCATAACCAATGCCGCTTACGGTTGGGTCCATTACAATCATATCATCGGCGACACCGAGATTACCGAGCAGGATATTCAGTTGCTTGGCGAGGTTGATGTCGATAGGGGTGGAGGCGACGACGGTATGTTTATAGCCGATTGCCGCGGCGGCAATTTTCTTGTAGTCCTTTTCCTCGACAGGACCAATGATAAGCCGTTTATCCTGGCAGACTTCACACACTTTGGTGAGGACCAGAGAGTCTTTTTCGTGGTTAGCCGTGCCCCAGACGATGAGAGGGACATCGATAGCATCTGCTACCTTCTTGACCACTGCGGCGGCTTCATCAGCGCTGCGGTCAAGCCCGTTGGGGTCGGTGCTGACTAATTGCAGGGCTATCATCTCTGCCCCATAAACATTTATGCATTTCTTTGCCCATGCAACCGGGTCATTAATGACATCTTTAAAAGGTTCGATGGCGGCTGCAGGCCATTCTTCCGGGGGACTGTCCAGAACTTCCATAGCTATTCTGGGTTTGTGCGGCATTGTTCCTTCAAACAGATAGAAAGGATAAGAGTCTTCGCCGCCGATGGTAATTGCTTTATCGCCTTTCCCCAGTTTGATTTCTTTTACTTTACCGGAATATGAAGTCTTCGGAATCTCAAGTGCCATGCTATATCTCCCTTCCTACATAAGCTGTCAGCTAATAGCTTTTATTTATGTTATGCCGGATTTTTTCTTTTCTCGCTACCATACCAGTCCTGGCTGTAAAAATAGCGCTCGCCATTCTGTAAATAATTTAGCTTATCCTCGCGGCTGGACAGTTTCTGCCGCCATTTTCCCATTTCTTCGCCCTGAGGTTTTCCTTACTTCATAGGTCTCTTTGAGCAGTTCTACCTGCTCTCTCCCCGGGGGCTTTCACCCTTTCTATTTTATAGTTCCTATTAATGTTCCCCCGCTTAAGCCAGCCCTGCCGCAATTTTAGCGGCTTTCAGGGTATTCAACATCAACATTGTGATAGTCATCGGTCCCACACCACCCGGCACAGGGGTAATCATCGAAGCTTTTTCTTTCACGGCTTCAAAATCCACATCGCCGACAAGGATTCTCTTGCCACTGGCGGATGTCCCGATCTGATTAATTCCCACGTCTATAACCACGACGCCTTCTTTAACCATATCGGCGGTAATGGCTTTGGGTCTGCCGGCGGCGACAATCAGGATATCCGCACGGCGGGTATGAAATGCTATATCCCGTGTATGCGTATGACAGAGAGTAACGGTGGCATTAGCGCCTTTATTTTTCTGCATTAATATATTGGCAATCGGTTTGCCGACAATGTTGCTTCTACCGACCACCACAACCTCAGCACCATCTGTCTGCACTCCGGAGCGGATAAGTAATTGCTGAATACCGGCGGGCGTGCAGGGGAGATAGTCCGGCTCACCTATCATTAACTTGCCGATATTGACCGGATGAAAGCCATCCACATCTTTCTTAGGGTTGATGGCATAAAGCACCTCTTTTTCATCGATATGCTTGGGCAGTGGTATCTGGACGAGAACACCATGAAGTTTCGGTTCTTTATTCAGTCTGTCAACCAGTGCCAGCAGGTCTCTTTGTGACGTGGTCTCCGGCAGGTCGATACGTTCCGAATAGAAACCGAGTTCTTTAGCGGTCTTTTCTTTACCGGTTATATAAGATAATGACCCCGGGTCTGCTCCGAGCAAAACAGTCACCAGACCGGGAACCAGGTTATGTTTTGATTTTAACTGGCTGACTTCCTGCTTTAGCTCTTCCCTGATTTGTCCGGCTATTTCTATGCCGCTGATAAGTTTAGCTGTCATTTTCTCTCCAATTCTAACACAATTATAGAATTTTACCAGAGGTAAGCGCCAGTTTTTTAGTAAAGAGGTTATCTTCTTATTATTGGTTCCCCATTGCGAGGAATCCAGTGATTTATATGGATTCCATATACAGGAGATTCCTCCTGTCAAGTACGGAACGACAATGTGAGATTGCTTCATCCGCCTGCGGCAGATTCGCAATGGTATGTCCACTAATCTATTATATAATACCAATATATAATACCAATCAAAGGCTAATAGAACCGGGATAAATCAGGTTCTTATTTTATAAGTTGAGCCATCAGTCTATCAACCGCCTGAACGGCATGAGAGGAATCAGGTATCTCCAGCAATGACTTTTGTTGCAGGTCATAGCGGTACAATTCTTCGTCTTCCGGTATGATAGCATCTGGTCTTAGCCCCAGTCGCTCCAGTTCACCGGCAACCAAGGGGTCTAGTTTATCAGGGACGAGGTTGATGATTACCAGTTTCCTTTGTATGCGCAATTTAAGTTCATCAATAAGTTCCAGTATCCGCCCGATAGCCCGCACACCCTTGACGGAATGATTGGAGACCAGCAATAAGGCATCCGCAGCTTCCGTAGTTTTGCGGCTCAAATGTTCCATCCCTGCTTCATTATCCATCACTACACAGGCATAATTGTCTGACAATTCGTCGATGAATTTTTTCAGGATGAGGTTAGGGTAACAATAGCATTCCGGACCCTGTCCGCGTCCCATCGTGATAAGGTCGAGTCCGGTACTTTCAACAATCGTCCCGTTCAGCTTGTATTCCAGGTAAGCCTCTTTGGTCATTCCCTGCGGGATGCTGATTTTTTCGTGCTGGAAGCTATCCAGAATTGTGCCGATGGTCTGCCCGACCTTCAGCCCCAAGCTTTCGCCCAGATTTACATTCGGGTCGGCATCCACCGCCAGAACCGGCACCTTACCGTTTTTCCGCAGGTAGCGAATGACAAGAGCCGTGACGGAAGTTTTCCCACAGCCGCCCTTGCCGGCTACCGCTATTTTAAAACTCAATGAATTGCTTCCTTTTTAATTTTAGAACAAACCGGTTACCTTTCCGGTCTTTACATCTACATCAACTTTTCTGAATGATGGGTCGGAGGAAGTGCCCGGCATCAAGCTGATGGTGCCGGCACAGGGGCAAAGGAACCTGGCGCCCGAATAAAGAAGTATATCACGGATGGGGAGTCTCCAGCCTTTGGGCACGCCTTTCCATTCAGGAACATGAGTTAAACTCAACTGCGTCTTGACCATCATTGTACTATATTCACCATAAGTAGTGTCGCTTTCAAATTTTATTGCTTTCTCGTTTGCTTCCGGCGACCAGTCAACTCCGTCAGCGCCGTAAACAACCCTGGCGATTTTTTCGACCCTCTCCCTCAATTTCATTTCGTTGGGGTAGAGGAACTTGAATTCGTTTTCTTTTTTGCAGGCATCTATGACCATATCTGCCAGTTCCAGAGCGCCTTCACCACCTTTTGCCCAGTGTTGAGAGAAAGCACAGCGGGCGCCAGCCGTTTCAACAGCTCTTTTGACGGTCTTGATTTCATCAGGGGTATCGGAGGTGAAACCGTTGATGGAAACCACCGGATTGATGCCGGACATTTTGATGGTATCGATATGGTGCAGCAAATTGGGCAAACCGTCTTCAACCAGTTTAATGTTTTCTCTGGTATATTCTTCAGGTAAATGCCGTCCGGTAATCACTCTGGGGCCGCCGCCGTGCATTTTGAGGGCGCGTATCGTTGTCACCAACACGGAAACATTAGGTTTCAGTCCGCTAAGGCGGCACTTCACATTCCAGAATTTTTCGAAGCCGATATCAGCGGCGAAACCGGATTCGGTGACGTGGTAATCGAACATCTTTAAGCCAAGACGGTCGGCAATAATGGATGATTGCCCGACGGCGATATTGGCGAACGGACCGGCATGTACCATTACCGGTTGATATTCGGCGCTGTAACAGAGGGTAGGGTTGATGGTATTACGCATCCATGCAGTCATAGCGCCTCCGACCTCGAGGTCGCCGACGGTCACCGGCTTGCCCTGCCTGTCATAGGCAAGGGTGATTTTATCCATTCTTTGCCGCATATCGGCGAGGTCCTGGACAATGGCAAGGATTGCCATCAATTCCGAACTGGGAGCGATGCTGAATCTGGACTGCATCGGGAAACCGTCTGAACGTCCGCCCATCCCGATGCCGATATTTCTCAAGCTCTGGGCGCAAAAATCTATCACCCAGCCGAATTCCACACGATTCGGGTCGATATCCAGCCGGCGCATACCGGTAAGCTTCTGGAGTTGTGCATCGGTATAATTACGCTCGTGTTGCATTCTGGCAGTGAGCGCTACCATCGCCAGGTTATGAGCGTTCATAACGTCGTTAATATCGCCGGTGAGACCCATAGAAAATTCGGTTCTCGGTATGAGGAGCGAATTACCACCGCCGGCGGCGGTCCCTTTAACGTTCATCGTGGGTCCGCCCGAAGGCTGACGGAGAGCGCCGCCGACATTTTTCCTTCTTTTACCCAATCCTTCAATCAAGCCTATGGAGGTAGTGCTTTTGCCTTCACCCAGAGGTGTGGGCGTGATAGCAGTAACCTCGATGTATTTCCCATCAGGCTTGTTTTTAAGGCGTTCAATTATTTTATGAAAATCCAGTTTGGGAGTCTTTCCATACGGAATCATCTCGTCTTTTTTCAAACCGAGTTTTCCCCGCCACTCATCCGGCCCGGGCAGATTCGCTTCGGCGGCTTCGGCTATTTGCCAGTCTTTCATTCTAGTAGCATCGTATGGCAACTAATATCCTCCTGGATTTAGCGGTGTGAGAATGATTCCGCCAGTGAAACCCCTGTCCAATCCTTTTTCACCGGCGTTTTGGTGAAGAAAGCAGAGCCAGATATATCTTCTTGACCTCTGCCGGCACGGGTCGGCTGGATTTTAGAATAGAGCGGTCAGCAATATCGGCATCTATTTATAGCTTTATCATACGGAATGAAGCCGAGGAATTCAATATCGGGCAGGCTTTTAATAATAAACTCTTGCTGAGACTGGTTCTGTATCTTGTTAGCGACGACGGCAATGTTTTTCAGGTTCAATTCTTTTGCCATGTCAAAGATTCTCCGGGCGGTCTCGATGCTTCTCTGCCCGGGCTCCACGACGACAATGAGTTTATCCACCGCTCTGGCAGTCCATCGGGTAAGGTGCTCGATGCCGACTTCAGCAAAAGTTTTTGCCAGCAGGGAAGCCAATAAGGTCTTCCCCACTCCGCCTTTGCCGCTAATAGCAATTTTCATTTGTTATGCCTGATATTATTTATAATTGCAGATACTGTGCAGGGATTTTTGTCTGTTGACTGCGGGTGAGAATCTCCACAGCTTGGAGTACACCTGGCCCATATTCTCGGGTCAAGAGAAGAGTGAAATATTACCGGATTAAAAACATGGAAACACTGCTGAAAAAATATGTTCTGAAAAAGCTGAAAAATCTCTTGACAGTGGCAAGGTATCGGCATTAGCATAATAACGTGAATCCCATCAGCGGAAGGAGATATGATGGTAACGGATATTACTGACCAGAATTTTGAGCAACTAGTTCTCAAGACAAAGCAGCCTGTGCTTGTTGATATGTGGGCGCCGTGGTGTGTGCCCTGCCGTATGGTAGCGCCAATCGTGGAAAAACTGTCGCTGAAATACGATGGCAAATGCCAGTTCTACAAAATGAACATCGATGAAAACCAGAAGACCGCCGCCAAATACCGTGTAATGTCAATCCCGACCCTGCTTTTCTTTAAAGACGGCAAGGTCGTTAATACCGTGACCGGTGCGGTGCCGGAACGTTCTCTTATTTCTAAGGTTGAGGAGATTTTATAGTTTATTCTTTGACCGCACACGGGTTGGGTGATAATATTATAAAGGCATATTTGTTTTATTTCAGGAGGGGCACCGATGTCGGGTCACTCTAAGTGGCACACGATAAAAAACCAGAAGGCGGCGACTGACGCCAAACGCGGTCAGATGTTCACCAAGCTAACGCGTGAAATCATTGTGGCGGCGCGTAAAGGCGGCGGCAGTATTGAGACTAACTATTCATTGCGTCTGGCAGTACAACGCGCCAAAGACAGCAGTATGCCCTGGGACAATATCAGCCGGGCAATTACAAAAGCCAGCGGCGGCGGCGATGGCGTACAGATGGTTGAAATGACGCTGGAGGGGTATGGTCCTGGGGGCGGCGCTGTTTTGGTCAATGCTTTAAGTGATAATCGCAACCGCACGGTTCAGGCCGTGCGTAATATTTTTACCCGCAGCGGCGGCAGTCTGGGTGAAAGCGGTTGTGTCGCCTGGTTGTTTGTTCCTCGAGGTGTCATTACGGTAAAAGCTGAGGGTATCGATAAAGATGAACTGTCTCTGAAAGCAATCGATTTAGGGGCAGAAGACGTTAATGTCGAAGGCGACTATGTGACAATTTACACCACGCCGCAAAAAATTGAAGAAGTGAGAACCGCTCTGGAAAAGGACAAAATCGAGGTCGAATCGGCTGAAGTCTCGATGATTGCCAAGCAGACCATTGACCTCGATGAAAAACAATCGGTCCAGACAATGAAGTTGCTGGAAAATCTGGAAGAGCTGGACGATGTGCAGAGTGTCGCCGGCAATGTTAATTTCTCGGATGCTGTTATAGCCGCTTACGAAAAAGCGCAGTAGCACTTATCATGTTTTTGTCGTTCTGAGCCCTTCGCTATGGATGACTCAGTGTAAACTCCGCGAAGAATCTCCAACACTACTTAGTAGGCGAGGAGACCCTTCGTCTGAAAGACTCAGGGCGACATTTTTTAAACAACCTTTCAGATGACACTCTATGGAATCTCGTATCTTTCCCAATTTCGCTCTTTCTTCTATAATGTGGTAGAGTTATTTCACTCGAACAAATTTTACATAACATAAGAAGGTAGCCGATGAGGGTATTGGGCATTGACCCCGGGACAGTCGTGACGGGGTACGGTGTGGTGGACAACACGGACGGTGACCTGAAAATGGTCAGCTGTGGCATTGTGAAGTCTTCCCAGCGCCTGTCCTCGGCAGAGAGGTTGAGTAATCTGTATAAAGGTCTCACAACGGTAGTGAAGCGCTACAAACCGGATGTGGTGGCGGTGGAACAGCCCTTCGTTTCCAATAATGTCAGCACGGCGCTGGCAATCGGCAGGGCGCAGGCAGTTGCCATGCTGGTTGCCGCCAATAAGGATATTCCCGTTTACGAATATACGCCGGCAAAGGTAAAGCAAAGGGTATCCAGCTACGGAGCCAGTTCCAAGGAGCAGATTCAGCAGATGGTTAAATTACAGCTTAACTTGCCTGAATTGCCACAACCGGCGGATGCCGCCGATGCTCTTGCCGTAGCCCTTTGCCACATCAGTGAAATGCATTTGAGCAATCTTATCGGGGAGAAGCCGAAGAGGAGTAAGAAATGATCGCCAGTTTACAGGGTGTTATCGATGCCATCGGCACGGACAGCATGGTTATCAATGTCAATGGAATCGGCTTTAAGGTGAGTGTGCCGACATCCGTCCTGAGTGATTTGGGAATAATCGGCAGAGAAGTGAAGCTCTATACCCATCTGCATGTCAGAGAAGATGAGATGAGTCTCTATGGCTTCGGTTCGACAGATGAACTGCGACTTTTCAATATGTTGCTCTCTGTCTCCGGTCTGGGACCGAAAACGGCGCTGGGGATGCTGTCCGCGATGAGCGCCGACCAGCTGGCGATGGCGATTACCTCCGCCAGTACCGAAATTTTGACGACTATTCCCGGCATCGGTAAAAGGACCGCCGACCGCCTGATTCTGGAATTGAAAGACAAGGTGGGGGGTGTGATGATTTCCACTCCGGCAGGACGCGCCGCACAGGAAAATGCCGATGTGATTACGGCTTTAGCTTCTCTGGGTTACTCCATAAACGAAGCCACGCGGGCTGTTGCCACCCTGCCTGCAGGTCGGAAACTAAGTTTGGAAGAGAAGGTCAAGCTGGCGCTGCAGTATCTGGGAGGAAGATAACGTAAATTATGAATGACAATAATAATATTACTTCAGCCGTAGATAAGATACTTGAATTTGCAGAGTTCTATGTCACACTGGGCGATTTATATGGACAGGATTTACTGGTTGCCATCGGGGAAAAAGACCCGGCGTTTACCTACTATATGGAAACAGTAACGGAGTCCTTCGAGACGGCAATCGACTTTTTAAAAGTGTACGGCGAGTGGGGAATTGCGCAGGTTCGCAACCAGTGCGGTACCAACTGGAATGAAGTCAAAAACGCCTGCCTAACTTCCCCGAAGTATCAGAATCTCGGTAAAAAGTGGAAAGGCAGCACGGTGTTGTGGGATTTATTAGAGGAGATTTTGGGGAAGTAAGAAGGAGAAGTCATGAAAAAGAAAGATATTCAAAAAGCTAAAATGGAATTCAAAGAGAAACTCCGAAATTTTGTTGAAGATATGAGGTCATATACTTTGACGGATGATGGTCAATGGTCAGTGAAAGGTTTTATTGATGTTTTTAAGAATGTCTATACAATATCCTCCGATACAAAAATAGTTTCAAAGATTATAGAGATTCATTTACTTCCGAAGATTCTGAAGTTTGCTGAAGACAATGGTTATGCCGTTGTATTAGCTGATTATCAGAATTGGTATCCGGATCTTTCTTTTGTCAGTAAAAGTGACCCAAAGATAAAATTTGCCGTTGACATAAAAACAACCTATCGCGCTCCTGAACACCCCGGTCATTGCAATGGATTTACCTTGGGTTCTCATGGCACCTACTTCAGAAATAGAAACAGCACGAAGAATATACAGTTTCCTTATAGCGAGTATTTAGCCCATTTGTGTGTCGGGATAATTTATACAAGGTGCAATTTTGGAAGCCAATCACCAATAGGGATTTATAAAGTCAAAGAATTAACTCCACAGCCAGCAAATACCAGAGGAAAAGCTAGGATTGTTCCAGCAACTGAGGTTGATAGTCTTCGTTCTATAACATCTGTGGTGAAGGACTTTCAGTTCTTCGTATGTGAGAAGTGGGAAATAGCCAGTGATAAAAGTGGAAGTGGTAATACTGCTAACGTAGGGAGTATTACTAAAATTGATGACATTTTGAATTGTCGTGGCATGTTTAAAGACTTGGGTGAAAAATGGTTTGACGATTACTGGATGAATTATGGCAGAATTACTATCAAAGACAATAAAGGGGTCGCTAAAAAGATAACAAAGCTCTCTGATTTTTTGAAGTATAAAGGAAAGAATGCCGACCTGATATATCCGAAAGCTAAGAAAATGAAAGGAAATGAAGGATGAAAATTTTCATCCCACCCATTAAATGTCAGGGTATTAAATCAAAAATGGTGCCCTGGATTATAGAAAATGTAAACTTTTCTCAAAAAGGGCGATGGATTGAGCCGTTTATGGGTTCAGGTGTTGTTGGATTTAATGCACGCCCGGTGAAGGCTAAGTTTAGTGATTTGAACCCCTATATCATTGATTTCTACGAAGCTGTTAAACATTCAAGAATCACACCTGCATCGGTCAGGATTTTTTTAGAACACGAGGGGGAATTTCTCAGAAGAATCGGGGAAGAATATTACTATACCGTTAGGAAGCGTTTTAATAAAGAAAGAAATCCACAGGATTTCCTTTTTCTTTCCAGGGCGTGTTTCAATGGAATTATCCGCTTTAATAGTAAAGGTGAATTTAATGTCCCTTTCTGTAAGAAACCAGATAGATTTGCTAAAGCTTACATCACTAAGATTGTTAATCAGGTTCAAAATGTTTACGAGTTACTCTGTGTAAGAGAGTGGGATTTTTCCCATAAAGATTTTCGACTCGCGATTTCTGGCGCAACAGAGGACGATTTTATATATTGTGACCCTCCTTATTTCGGAAGACACACAGATTATTTCAATACATGGAATGAGAGCGATGAAAATGATTTGTACCGATGCCTTTTAGACACCAAGGCTAATTTTATACTATCTACATGGCATGGGAATGAATATAGGCAAAATCCAATAATAGACAAGTATTGGAGAGAATTCTATATCTTGAAGCAAGATCATTTTTATCATGTCGGAGCCAAAGAAAGCAATCGTAAACCTATGGTAGAGGCGATAGTGATGAATTACCAACCAAGGGGGCAGGCGATGTCAAAACCATTGGTTAAGCAATTAATACTTATGGAGGAGAAAGTAAAATATATAACGGATAGCGGAAAACCGTAGTAATTCAATTTGATCGAATATTATTTATTCGTGGAGGTCGTCTTAGTGAAAAAAATAGTCGCGATTGTGGGTAGTCCCAGACCGAATGGAAATACCAACTATCTTGTTGACCAGGCATTGGAGGAAGCCGCCGCAAACGGCTGTGA
>JAQTPO010000006.1 GCA_028712845.1 Dehalococcoidales bacterium
GCCAAGAACTTTCTTATCCAGAAACCTGAAATTACCATGGAGATAGAGCAACAGGTTCGAGCCTCAGCAATACCGGGCCAACAAGTAACGGCAAAAGACCAGTGATCCCTTAACCGTATATAAAACACTGGAAATTGAAATAGAAGCTGAGGTCTAGACCTCGGCTTTTGTGTTTTAAAAAGGTAAATATGAGCAAGATAACAGCTCTCAAAAATAATAAGCGCACGAATCAACAGGTGAATATGTTCCTGGACGGCAAATTTGCCATCAGCCTGGATACCGAGCTAGCGGTAAAAGAAGGGCTGAAAATCGGTCAGGAACTTTCCGCCGAGCAGATTGAGACGCTGGTAAAAAATCTCGGCTTGACCCGCTGTCTGAATGCGGCTTATCGCTACCTCAGCTACCGGCCGCGTAGCGAGGCGGAGATGAGAGAACGTCTTCACCGCCGTGAATTTGAAAATCCTCAAATTGAAATAGTGATAAATAAATTAAAGGAGCAAAATTTACTGGACGATACTGCCTTTGCTCAGTTCTGGCAGGAAAACCGCGAAACTTTCCGCCCAAGGAGTAAGCGGCTAACCAGACTGGAACTGAAAAAGAAAGGGGTGGCTGACACAATCATTAACGAAGTGACGAGTCAGGTAGATGATACGGATTCTGCCTATAGTGCCGCCCTGGGTAAAGCCCAACGCCTGCCACATCAGGACTACGAAGTCTTCCGCCGCCGATTGGGTGATTATTTAAAGCGGCGCGGCTTCGATTATACGGTCATCAATCAGACCGTAAAAAGAATCTGGCAGGAACTGGTAGAACCGGGCTGAACCAACGGCAAAAGACAAATGTAAGGCAGCGTACAGGAAAAGTGAGGTCAAACAATGGATACTTTCCAAACAACGATTTTGTATGTCTCAGTTTTTATCATCGGTGTTGTTCTTGGTGGTGCAATTATCTTCTTCTTCCGCCGTATGGCAGTTAACCGTCTCCTCCGTGTAACGCAACGTAAAGCGAACAGGACTGTAATTGAAGCCAGAGATGAAGCGAAGAGAATCGTTGACCAATCCAGGCTTGAAGCAGAAAAAGTAAGAGCAACAGCGGATGCTGAGTACCGCGAGCGTCGTCAAGAGTTACAACGGCAGGAAAACCGTGTATTATCCAAATCCGAAAACCTGGAACACAAGCTGGAGGGTGTGGGGCAACGTGAAAGGGCTTTGAATAACAAGGAAAAATCTATAGATACTCTTCGCGCCCAGATTGAGGAAACGAAGGACAAAGAACTGAAACAACTGGAAATCATTTCCGGTATGTCCACTGAGCAAGCCAAGGAGATATTACTCCAAAGCGTTGAATCTGAGATGAAAGAGGAAGCCTCCCGCCGCCTGCATGAGTGGGAGTTAAAAATCAAAGCGGAAGCTGATATTAAATCACAGGAAATATTGGCACAAACTATTCAGCGTAGTGCCTCCGAAATTGTTTCAGAGACAACCGCTACCAGTGTACCTATACCCAGTGATGAGATGAAAGGCAGACTTATCGGCAGAGAAGGCCGCAATATCAGGGCATTAGAACAGGCTACCGGCGTTGACCTGATTGTGGATGACACACCGGAAGCGGTAACCTTATCCAGCTTCGACCCGGTACGCCGTGAAGTCGCCCGAATTGCGCTCACTAAACTCATTCTGGACGGGCGTATTCACCCGGCGCGTATTGAAGAGGTGGTAAAGAAAGCTGAAGAAGAGGTTAACGCCAGTATTCAGACCGCCGGTGAGCAAGCCGCTTATCAGGTCGGGGTACAGGGCTTGCGTCCGGAATTGATTAGATTACTCGGCCGACTTAAATACCGCACCAGCTACGGGCAGAGTGTGCTGTCTCACAGTATCGAGGTGGCATTTATGGCATCGATGATTGCCTCTGAACTGGGCGCGAATCCAACCATCGCCAAGAAAGCGGGCTTACTTCACGATATCGGCAAAGCTGTTGACCGTGAGGTTGAAGGCACTCATGCTTCGATTGGCGCCGACCTGGTCAAGCAATGGGAAAAATCACCTGAAGTAGTAATGGGCATTGCCGAGCATCACTTTGAAACTCCTAACACCAGCACATGGGGTTACATCGTCTCCGCTGCAGATGCCATCAGTAGCGCCCGACCCGGCGCCAGAAGAGAATCTCTGGACAATTATCTGAAACGGCTCAAAGCGCTGGAAGACATCGCTAACAGCTTCAAAGGCGTGGAGAAATCTTTCGCCATTCAAGCAGGACGTGAAGTCAGAATCCTCGTCAAGCCGGAAGAAATCGATGACCTGGGAGCTATGCGTCTCGCCCGTGATATCGTCAAGAAAATAGAAGAGGGAATGGAATACCCCGGTCAAATTAAAGTCACAGTAGTTAGAGAAACGCGAGCGGTGGATTTCGCCAAGTAGAAAATTAAGGACTGAAAGGAAAATGCTGGTACTGGCAATTGGAGATGTTATCGGCAAGCCTGGCAGACAGGCTCTGGAGAAATTCCTGCCGCAAATCAAGCAGGAGTACGGAGTTGACCTGGCGATTGTCAACGCCGAGAACAGCGCCGGCGGCATCGGTGTCACACCGGAGACAGCAGAGGAATTACTCAAAGCCGGAGCGGATGTCCTGACTTCTGGTAATCATATCTGGGCACATAAAACGATTCTTCCCTGTCTTGACGGGGAAATGCCGCTCATCAGGCCCTTTAACTATCCGCCTGGTGTTCCCGGCAAAGGATACATCGTTAAAAACGGCGTGCTGGTAGTGAACCTTATCGGCAGAACTTTTATGAACAATTATGACTGTCCCTTCCGCACCATGGACACACTGCTGGCGCAACTCGAGAATAAACCACCCATAATTTTTGTGGATTTCCACGCTGAAGCAACATCGGAAAAAGTAGCACTCGGACGTTATCTCGATGGACGTGTCAGTGCAGTGCTGGGCACGCATACCCACGTCGGCACAATAGATGCCCAAATCCTCTCCCATGGCACTGCCTATGTCACCGATATCGGCATGACCGGACCAATGGACTCCGTCATCGGCGACGACCCTGAAAACGTGCTACAACGCTTCCTGACCCAATTGCCGCACCGTTTGTCAGCCGGCAGTGGTAAGAGTATTATCAATGCCATACTTGTCAGAGTCGATGACACCACCGGTAGAGCCACCGGCATCGAGCGCATTCAGAGGGAAACAGAGTAATGCCCAGAGCTGACCTCCACATACATTCAACGGCATCGGACGGTCGTTATAGTCCCGCCGAAATAGTCCATATGGCTGTTTCCAAAGGGCTGACGGTGATTGCTCTATCTGACCACGATACGGTAGATGGCATAGCACCGGCATTGGAAGCTGCCGGAGAATTCCCGCATCTGAGACTCATTCCCGCCGTAGAACTCAGCACCGATACTTCCAACGGAGAAGTGCATGTGCTAGGATATTTTATTGACTACACCAATCGAGAATTCAAGACCAGCCTTGAGCGAATGCGTAACTCACGAGTTATTAGAGCCGAAAAAATGGTGGCGAAACTGAAGGAATTGGGCTGTAACATCGAATGGGAACGAATCAAGACAATCGCCGGAGGAGGAGCGCTTGGCAGGGCACATATTGCTCAGGCGCTACTTGAAAAGGGCTATATTGCCTCCTTCAAAGAGGCTTTCAGCAAATACATCGGGCACGATTGCCCCGCATATGTGAAGCGGGAGAAATTGACACCAGCGGAAGCAGTTCAACTGGTGTTGAAAGCTGATGGGCTACCAGTGCTGGCGCACCCGTTTACTTCTACGACTCCGGAGACGATGATTAAAGAATTAAAAACAGTCGGGCTAGTGGGTATGGAGGTTTACTACGCGGGTTATCTCCCAACCGAAATAAACACCCTGCTTAATATGGCTCAGAAATATGACCTGATTCCCACCGGCGGCACTGATTATCACGGCATTGACGATGCCTCCGATATAACTATCGGGGGGACAGATATCCCGATGCATTTTGTGGAGAAATTAATTGCTCTTTCAGAGCAAGAAGCTTGAAGGCAATCCAGCCCGCAAGGCTTGAAGAATAGGAGAGCTTATGGTTACTCAATTTATTTTATTAGCGATTGGCGCTTATCTCCTCGGCTCGGTACCTGCCGCTTATCTTGCTATCAAGTGGACACGCGGCGTGGATATCCGTAAGGTCGGCACGGGCAAAGTAGGCGCCGCTAACGTGCTCAACGCCGGTCCCAAATGGCTGGCAGTGCCGGTCGCTCTCTTCGATATCGGGAAAGGAGCGCTATCTGTTTGGGTAGCCCAATTACTTGGTATGGGCGCGGCTTCGCAGGTGACCGTCGGACTTTGTGCTATTGTCGGGCATAATTGGCCGATATATCTTGGCTTTAAGAGCAGCGGACGGGGAGTTTTTGCTTCACTGGGTGTTATCAGTATGCTCTCCTGGCCATTAGGGCTTATAATGCTGGTTGTTCCATATTTATTCGCACCTATTAAGCAGGTAGCTTTCGGGGTTTTTTTGGCTCTCGTAATTTTGCCGTTCCTGAGCTATTTTCTGGCAAAAACAATGGGCGTCGAGGATAAAGTAGCGATTACTTGCGGCTTTATAGTACTTACATCAATGGCTCTGCTAAAAAGAGTAGTTGCCCGCCGTACGGAACTCAGTAAGCATGTCCCTCTGCCCACGGTTATCATCAACCGATTACTCTTCGACCGTGATATTGCCGACCGCCGGTTGTGGAATAGCCACAGCTCTGCGAGCAAGGGATAACGGGCATTTTATGATTTCGAGGCTAAATAAATAATGTTCTATGACCTGATTACCAATTGGATCCTGATTATTCCCCTCTGCGCATGGGTGGCTGCCCAGTCTATCAAGGTGTTGAGAGCTTTGGTGCAGGGTAAAGGACTTGACCTGAGCTACTTCGTCAGCAGCGGGGGTATGCCCAGCGCACATTCGGCAATGGTCAGCGCCTTAGCAACCGCAATCGCGATGACGGATGGTTTCGGGTCGTCATTTTTTGCAATCTCAGTGGTCCTGGCAATAATAGTAATGTATGACGCCGCAGGCGTGCGCCAGTCGGTCGGTCAGCAATCGGTCGTTCTAAACCGTATCATACTGGAGCTAAAGCGAAGAGAACCTTTAGTAAAGATTGAAGCAGGCTTGCGAGAACTGATGGGGCACACGCCATTCGAGGTGATTGCCGGATGCATATTAGGCATTACAATCGCATGGCTGTGGCTTTTTTTAGCGGGGCTCTAAGCCCAAATAGGAATCATTTTCACCACTCAATCAATTAATTTGTCCAAGAAAACATCCACGCTACGCTCGATGTCATCTCCCAAATACTTTTCAATTTCCGCATTGACAAAACAGCCACTTGTGGTACAGTTTAGCTGGTTAGAACTGACAAGGAGAGACTGCAATGTTAAGCGCACGCAATCAGTTTAAAGGCACCGTGAAATCCATCAAGCTGGGACAGGTAATGGCAGAAGTCGTCGTCAAGGTGGGAAAAATAGAAGTGGTGTCCCTCATCAGCTCCACTTCAGTACAAAATCTGAAACTAAAAGCTGGTGATAAAGTCGCAGCGATTGTGAAGGCTACCGAGGTGATGGTGGCTAAAGACTGAGTCCATCCGCTCCGTGTTTATCAAAACCATCTTTAGTTTTATTGGCACACCAGTAAGCAAGTGCAGTCCTGCCGACTATTGTGTGCCCGTCTCGACTTTACTGGTACTGGTTGGTGTTTTAGCTGTCTCGGCCGGTGTGCTTTCTTGAGACTAAGAGCAACCCGCTAGAGAAATAAGTGTAATAACAAACACAACTGTAAGGCTAATAGTAACCGTATGGAATCTGCAAAAAGATAAAACCTGTTTCATTCACTCCCCCTTAAGCACTTGACGGGCAATAGTCATCCGCTGCATTTCCGAAGTGCCTTCGTAGATTTCTGTAATACGGGCATCACGGAAATAACGCTCCAGAGGAAAGTCCTTGGTATAGCCATAACCACCATAGATTTGCAGAGCTTTAGTAGCGACAAAACTGGCAGTCTCCGCCGCATATACCTTTGCCATGGCAGCTTCTTTTACAAAGGACTGGCGCTGGTCTTTTAGATTTGCCGCACGGTAAGTAAGTAACCGCGCCGCATCAATCTGCGTCGCCATATCCGCCAGCATCCACTGAATTGCCTGAAAATTGGCGATTGACTGTCCGAACTGCCTGCGTTCTTTAGCATATTGCGTAGCTTTCTCAAAGGCTCCCTGAGCAATACCTAACGCTTGCGCCGCAATACCTAAGCGACTCCCGTCGATTGTCTCCAATGCGATACGAAATCCCTTTCCCTCAGCACCGAGCCGGTTCTCTTCAGGCACAAAGCAATTATCGAAGATAAGTTCAGCCGTGGATGAGCCGCGAATGCCCAGTTTACGCTCGTGTTTACCCACTGCATATCCGGGCATACCCTTCTCGACAATGAAAGCGGTTACACCGCGATAACCTTTGGACTTATCCACCGTGGCAAAAACAACGATGATTTCCGCTTCAACGCCATTAGTGATGAAAATCTTGTTGCCGTTCAGGACATAGCCGCCGTCTTTTTTGACAGCGGTAGCCTGCATTGCCGCCACATCGCTGCCGGCGCCGGATTCTGTCAAGCCGAAAGCCCCGATTTTCTCGCCTTTCATTAATGGCGTCAGGTATTTATGCTTCTGTCCCTCATTGCCGAACTCATATATCGGATAGGCGCCAAGTTCATTTGTAGCCACCAGAATGATACTGGTAGATGCGCAGACACGCGCCAGTTCCTCGAAAACAATTGCCTGCTCGATGGCACTACCGCCACTGCCCCCGTACTTCTCCGGATAACCGGTGCCCATTAATCCAATCTCCGCCGCTTTCTTAATAACAGCAGAGGGAAAACTGGCTTCCTCATCTATTTTTGCGGCAATAGGCTCAATCTCTTTTTCGGCAAACTCCCGCACCATTGCCCTGAGCATTTTCTGGTCTTCACTCAGTGAGAAGTCCATCTTCTACATTCTCCAGTATCTTATGAAATTTAATTAGAACTCTATTTCTTTCAGGTCGGGGCTGATAATGAGCGTCGGTTCCGTGACCGATTGCACATCTTTAGCCGTTAAACCAGGCGCCACCTCCCGGAGAAGAAGCCCTTTCGGCGTAACCTCCATCACTGCCAGGTCGGTGAAAATCATGTTAACTTTTCCAGATGTCGTCGGCGGAAAAGTCAGTTTCTTTAGAATCTTCGGTTTGCCATCCACCGCCACATGTTCCATCGCCAGAAACAGCTTGTTTGCACCGGCGCATAAATCCATAGAGCCGCCGATATTGCCGACATCCAGCCCGCGTGATGGATTTGCCCAACCGGCATAATCACCTTTATCGTTAGCCTGCAGAGCGCCCATTACAACGATACTCATTCTGCCTCCGCGAATCATCGTGAAAGACTCCAGGCTATCGAAATACATTGTACCGGGAAGTTCTGCAACCGGCTGGCAACTGGCATTGATAAGGTCCTGGTCAACCTCTTCGTCATTACACAACGGACCTGTCTTGAGCATACCTATCTCCGATTGGAGTATTATGTCTCTACCCTCTATCCAGTTGCTGATAAGGGTGGGAATACCGATACCAAGATTAACATAGTCTCCGTCTTTAACTTCTTTGCTTACCCTCAGGGCAATCATTTCCCGGGGAATGCCTTGTAACTTAACTTTTTCCATTTTCACATACTCCTAATCGATCGATACCTTGAATTTGATTCGGGGTACAAGCACCACGCGTTTTACATAAATACCGGGGGTATGAACACTATCCGGATCAATCTCTCCCGGCTCAACCACATTTTCCACTTCGGCAATAGTGACTTTCCCCGCCGCCGCCATCACCGGGTTGAAGTTCCTGGCTGTCTTGGCATAACGGAGATTACCTTCCCTATCACCCGTGTGCGCATGAACAAAAGAAAAATCGGGTCTCAGTGCATATTCCAGAATATATGTTCTACCATTGAATACTCGCGTTTCTTTCGGGACACGGTTCGCCGGAATACTGGTAACAGTGCTTTTCTCGACGATAGAGCCTACTCCTGTGGCAACATAAACCGCCGGCACGCCTGCCGCCGCTGCACGGTACTTCTCAGCGAGTGTCCCCATAGGATATACTTCCAATTCAATTTCCCCTGCCCGGACCGCCTGTTCGAATAAGTCCGCTCTCCCTTTAGTTGCGGAACGATATAACCCGTAAGAGTCTATAACTTTCTTTAGTTGCCTGTTCTTTACCAATTGTTTCAATTCTTCAGAGGCGCCCAGCATTGGACCACACCCGCAAGTGAGAGTGAGGTTCTTGACTTTTTTATTAATCAATGCCTGTAAAAGGAGCCTGGGTACCCCGCATGCGAAAAAGCCGGCAATGGCTATTACCGCACCGTCATTCACATCTGCAATAGCCTCTTCAATTTTTTGATAAACCTTATCCATCGTGACTCATTTTCTCCTTTCCCTTCGCCATTATTTTACAACTCGTATCTCATTCATCCGGTTTATCGCCTGAAACCAGATAAGATTCCTTAACTCAAGAGCAGGTTCCCCAATCTCATCTCAAGCCGAAGTCCCTGAGACAATGGCATATCGATGCCTTCGACAACTGCCTGCTTGGCATAGGTCAATGTAAGCCAATCATAGCTCAGAATTCTGTCCGCCAGTTTTTCAACAGTCGGCAAGAGTTCCGAACGCGGCACAACCCGGTTCACGAGCTTTATTTTTTTGGCTTCGTCAGCTTTAAGCCACCTGCCGGACAAGAGCATTTCCAGCGCATAGCCTCTGCCGACCACGCGGGGGAGGGTTTGGCTGCCGCCGGCGGCGGGGATAATCCCTAAGCCCATCTCCGGCACGCCGAATTGCGCGTCTTCAGAAGCCACACGGAGGTCACAACACATTGCCATTTCTATCCCGGAGCCGAGCACAAACCCGTGAAGAGCGGCAATCATCGGTTTTCTGATTTTCAGGAATAATCCCCAGATATCCCGTTCAAATCTAACCTGGCGGGCAATCACCGGCGAAGGCGCAGTGAGAAATTCCGAGAGGTCAGCGCCGGCGCAGAAAGCTTTATCGCCAGCACCCTTAAGAATAATCACCCTGACGTCCGGGTCATCCTTAGCCGCCTGTAACGCCTGATACAGTTCATCACGCATCTTGATATTGTAAACATTCAATGCTTTAGGACGATTAAGGGTAATATAACCCTTATAGTCCTTCTTTTCGTAGATAATTACCTCAAAATCACTCATTTCGGACCCAGAAATCCTATTGCCCTTTGAATTCCGGCGTTCTCTTTTGCTGGAAAGCTTTTATGCCCTCCGTTCTGTCACCCGTAGTATGCAGTAGGAAATAGAGGTCGGCTTCCAGACGTAAGCCCTGCTCCATGGTCAAGTCCAACCCCTTATTGACCGCTTCTTTGATATACCGCAGAGCGATGGGCGCTTTACCTGTCATTGCCCTTGCAAGTACATCAACTTCAGCATTTAATGACTGCGGAGGAACTACCCTGCTCACCAAACCGATTTCACAGGCTTCTTCCGCACCAATAATTTCAGCTGTGAGAATAAGCTCCAGGGCTTTACCTTTACCGATAATTCGAGGTAGTCTCTGTGTCCCGCCATCTGACGGGATCAAACCGAGCGCCACGTTCGGGAAACCGAAGTGCGCCTTTTGCGAAGCAATTCTGATATCACAGGCAAGTGCAAGCGCCAGTCCCTGTCCCAGTGCATCACCGTTAATAGCCGCAATTACCGGCTTTTCGATGCCGGCAACACAGAGGGCGACATTATACTGCGTCTCTATTTCTTCATCAGTGCGGGACTTTTTCTTGCCGGATTGAAAGGATTTTTCAAGTTCACTGCCGCCGCAGAAGACATCCCCGGCTCCGGTGATAATCACAACATAAATATCATCGTCCTGACTTATCTGCCGGCAAACATTGTCCATTTCTTGTCCCATTTGCAGATTAACGAAATTACCGGTATCAGGGCGATTTAGAGTGACTTTAGCAATATGGTCACTTTTCTCTAAAATCACTAACGACTGAGGCATAATTCCACCCCTCAAGAAGGCTTGATTTGAATACAACGACACTATAAGTCAAAGATAATATTAACTAAGTCAGCCGTTAAAATCAAGGAATTCCGCTCAATTCATAAGAAATTCTTCGCTCGGCACAATCGGACTGTAGAGGGCTACTACAAAAAGCGTAGTTACTCCAGCGGCACAATACGCGCTTGCGCCTGACCTGATTCAAGAGTCAGAAGACCGATTGTTCCCAGTTTGGGAACGTACTGCGGCAGAGTGGCACTACCGGGATTGACCAGAATTGTGCCTTTGTAGTTTTCAATCTCTGCGTAATGACTGTGCCCGAAAACGACCACGTCAGGCGGGTCCACAGGCTCTTGAGGGGGCTGATTACGCTTGAACATGTTGTTGTATGGACTTTCGAAGGCGGGATTGATAACGCCATAACGCGGTTTAATATGAATTACCCAGAGGTTTACTCCCTCGAAAGATAGGACTTGCTTCTGGGCAATGCGTTTATCACCGCCGATATCCTCTTCCATATCATCGTCCCCCTGTGCAGCCAGGACTGGAGCGATAGTCTCCAAGTCATCCAGCACCCAGGGAATCCAGATGTCACCGGCGTGGAGAATAAGGTCGACACCCCTGAAAGCCTTCTTTATCTCGTTTGAGGGGTATTGTGTATTAGGCCAATTGATATGTGTATCTGAAAGGAGTCCGATTAACATTCTATCTTAATTATGCTCCTTACAAAAACAGGTTGCAAATAAACAGCATCCGCCACAGACAGGCTGTTTCCTGCAGGACTCTTTCCCCAGATGAACCAGCAAGGCATGGAACTCATTGAAAAGCTCTGTATTGTGCGGCAGTCCAGTCATAAAAAGCGCCTGATAAGCATCATAACTGTCTTTTTCTGGCGCCAATCCGAGGCGGCTGATAATGCGGCGGGTATAGGCATCAATGACGAAGACCGGCTTATTCCCCGCATAAAGCAGGATTGAGTCAGCGGTTTCAGGACCGATGCCGTGGACGGCTAATAGTTGCGGGCGCAGTCTTTCTATATCCCGGGCAAATAGCCTGTCCAGATTATCGCTACAGGACTCGTAGAGCCAGTTCGCCAGCGCCTTGAGCTTGAGAGCTTTAGCATTGTAATAGCCGCAGGGATGAATTAATCCGGCAAGTTCACTAAGAGGAATGTTACGCAGGGCTGATGGGGACATCACCCCGGCTTCTTTCAGATTAGCGATCGCTTTTTCTACATTCTGCCAGGCGGCAGACTGGGTAAGAATAGCGCCAACCATCACTTCAAAGGGGCTGTCTCCGGGCCACCAGTGCTGGGGACCATAACGCGCGAAGAGACGATGGTAAATATCCAGCAATGTTTTATTCTTCAATCTTTACCCAATCAGGAACAGTAGCATCAGTTGCGGAATCATAACCGGGAATGTAGGGCTTGATATCAATGACAGGGGAACCGTCAATCGCATCCAGCCCCTGTACCTTCAGGATATTGTCCCGCCGTTCCAGAAGCCTGACGGTAGCTTTACCGATGGTATTCGGACGGTTTGGTGTCCGGACAGCGAAAAGTCCCTGTACAGGCACATCTTTTCTACCCATCGGATGTGTCTTCAAACGGTCTTCATCAAAAACGGCACAATGCATCCAGTAGAGAACAATAATGTGAGAAAAACCATCCAGACCATCGAGGGCATCGTTCAAGCGCGGGTCAATCTCTATTTCAGCAGTGATTTTCTGCAGGTCTAAACGGCCCGAAGTCGGCTTCTTAAAATCGCTCCTGACGACACCGATAGCTTTCAGAGTCATCGGAGGAAATTGATTAACCATTCACAGCCTCCTATCAGGTTCATAAAACAACAGATTCTCACCTTTGCCGGTGAGAATCTGTAAATAACTGATAACTTTGGGGGACGGATGTTTAACGCTTGGTATATTGAGGCGCCTTACGCGCTTTTCTCAAACCAGCCTTCTTTCTTTCTTTGGCACGCGGGTCACGAGTCAGCAGCCCATTCCGCTTGAGTTTGAGTCTGTTCTCGGCGCTGGCTTTTAACAACGCGCGGGCAATACCGTGAGAAATAGCCCCCGCTTGTCCGGCGATACCGCCACCGACAGTAGTGACCACCACATTGTACTTGCCAAGGCTCTCAGTAACAACCAGCGGCTTGGTTACCATACCGCGGTGTTCTTCACGAGAGTATAACTCCTCATAAGGTTTGCCATTGACGACAATCGCCCCTCTCCCCGGCATTATCTTGACACGGGCTATTGCCGTCTTGCGTCTTCCCGTCCCGTAAAAGTAAGTCTGCTCCTCCAAGGAACCCTCCCTTAATCTCTAAAGACGATTATTTTTATATTAACTCTTCTGCTCGGCTTCCGGTTTAGCCGCTGCTACTGTGACTGTTTTTGATTTCACAGTTGATGGACGTGCCTCGCCGGTATAAACCCTGAGCCGCTTCATCATTTTAGCAGCCAGATGGTTCTTGGGCAACATTCCCTTAACAGCATGTTCGATGACCCTTTCCGGATGGGTTGCCATTTGTTTTTCCAGAGTGATGGACTTCAATCCATGCGGATAACCCGAATGGCTATAGTAGAGTTTTTGCCCCAGCTTATTACCGGTAATCTGGATTTTAGCGGCATTGGTCACGACAACAAAATCCCCGACATCCGCATTCCGGGAAAATAACGGCTTCTGCTTACCCATCAGCAGATTGGCCGCTCGATTGGCAAGTTTGCCCAGGACTTCATCCGAGGCATCGATAGTATGCCATTCCCGTTTAATATCACTAGCTTTGACTGTAATTGTTTTCATCATTTCATTTCCTCAAACGAACACGTGTAATTCACCCGCATCAGGCACAGACCGCAAGCGGGGAGAGTGGGACCTGCCAGACCGGGTTTCCTTGCTTCGAGTATGCTGGCAAACTCGGTATCACTCATTTTGTGCAAACCCACCTGCACCAAAGCGCCTGCAGTGCTACGTATCTGATGTCGTATAAAAGCATTAGCCACTATATTAAAGACGATAATGTCTCCGTCACGAGTTACTTTTGCCTGATAAACCTGACGAACTGTGCTTTTTTCCTTTATGTCACTGATATCGCTGGCAAAAGAAGCGAAATCATGTATGCCCGCCAGTGTTTGACAGACCCGGTTCATCGCCTCGGTGTCAAGTTCGACGGCAACCCGATGCGCAAATCTTGTCCTTAACGGCGAACGGGTCTGGCTATTCAGTATGCAATAGCTGTATTCCCGGCTGATTGACATACTCCGCACAAGAAAAGAATCATTGACCCGATGCGCTGACTTTACCGCAATATCTTCAGGCAGATGATAATTCGGACCGTGAATAAACGCTTCCACCGGGAGAGAAGAGCTTGTTTGGAAACTAATAACCTGTCCCCGCGCATGGACTCCTGCATCCGTCCGGCTTGCAGCCACAATCCGTATATCCTCTCCTGTCAGTTTCCCCAGCGCTTTTTCCAGTTCACCCTGAACGGTAGGAGCATTATCCTGCCACTGGGAACCGCAATAATTGGTGCCATCATACTCAACCACCAGTGCCATACGGGTAGTTAATTTCCGGCTATGCCCAATCTCAGGAGCGGTCATCGCTGAAAGTGCCATTATTTCACCAACTCAATTTGAACAATTGGCGCACCATCTCCCAGTCTTGGCCCCAGTTTCACGGTGCGGGTATAGCCTCCCTTACGTTCGGCGTATCGCTTGGCGAGTTCGTCAAAAACCTTATCCGCAATCTTTTTGCTGTAAATTAGAGAAAGTGCCTGACGACGGGCATGAAGGTCGCCCTTCTTCCCCAGCGTTATCATTTTCTCCGCCACGCCACGCACTGCTCTCGCCTTAGCTTCGGTGGTAGTAATCTTTTCATACCCCAGAAGGTCAGTTACAAGACCACGGTATAACGCCTTTCGCGCCCCCGAAGACCTGGTAAGCCTCCTGCCATGCATCTGTAATTTACGTGCCATAACATTCCCCTGTATCCATTGTAGTTTTAACTATGTTTCCGTTTCAGTATCGGCTTCAGTCTCTGTTCCACCATCAGCTGTCAGAGCCGATTTCTCACCTGGCTGTAGCAATGATAAACCGAGTTCTCCCATGCGGTCTGCAAGCTCTAGGAGAGATTTCACACCGAAATTCCGCAAAGTCATTAAACCCTTCTCACCCTTGGTGACAATCTCGCCAACCGTCTGTATATTGCCGCGCCTCAGACAGTTCATCGTACGCACGGAGAGATTCAACTGCTCCACCGGCATATTGTACAACTCATCAGGAATAGAATGGTCAGCAACGACTTTTTCTAACGGCGCTTCAGTCGCTTTCCCGAAACTGGTGAAGGGAATAAGCAACTCATCCAGCATCTTGGCGCTCTGACTTAAGACATCAGCCGACTCTATTGTTCCGTCCGTCCACACCTCAAGGTACAACCGCTCCAGATTGACTTCTCTACCGACATGAACCGGCTCGATAGAATAGTTTACCTTACGGGTCGGAGTGAATATCGCATCAATCGGGATAACACCTACCGGCAGGTTATCAGCCGCTTCAGCTTGTCTGAAACCGCTACCAATCTCTACATCAAATTCGACGTAGAGCTTGGCATCCGATGAGCTGAGGGTTGCCAGATATAATTCCGGATTGGTAATTTCGAAGTCAGCCGATGGCTTGATGTCAGCGGCGCTGACTTTCCCTTCACTGTTGACATCAAGAATGAGTTTAGCTGGTATATTTGTGATAGGTTTCAGCCTGATTGCCTTGACATTAAGCAGAAACTCAATCACATCTTCCTTGACATTGGGAATAGGTGAAAACTCATGACTGATACCATCGATCTTGACACGAGTGATTGCCGCTCCCGGCAAATGACCGAGCATAACACGTCGTAGCGCATTACCAAGCGTAATACCAAAGCCGTTTTCCAACGGCTCGATTACAAACCGCGCGAAGTTTTCTCTAGTTTCAACAACCTGTATTTTCGGTACTACTGACAGAGTCAAATCCGTACCTCCTTACCGCGAGTAGTACTCAACGATACTTTTACCATCAAATTGGGCAACTGTTTCATCAGGAACGGGCAGTGTCACCACTTGCCCGGCGAGTTTAGTTCTATCGAGAGTGAGCCATGTAGGAATATTTTTTGATTTAATTTCCTCGATGACCTTCTTGAAATACTCTTTTTTCAGGCTGGCTTCTCTACAGACAATCGTATCGCCTTCATCAACCAGATAAGAAGGCACGTTCACCCGGTGTCCATTGACCAGAATATGCCCATGGAGAACCAACTGGCGTGCCTGAGGGCGAGAATCAGCAAATCCCAGGCGAAAGATAACATTGTCCAGACGTCTTTCCAACATTACCTTAAGGTTATCGCCGGTGACGCCTGGTTGCCTTGCCGCTTCCGCGAAGAAACGTTTGAATTGTCTTTCAAATAAGCCATAAACATAGCGGGCTTTCTGCTTTTCAATCAACTGCGTGCCGCGCTCAGAAACACGACGTCTCCTGCCCCTGCTACCGCTAGACATAGTCTTGTGCCGACGCTCCATAACACATTTGGGCGTCATACACCGATTACCCTTGAGCATTAACTTGTCGCCACACCGGCGACACAATTGACAATTTGCCGTTATATGTCTTGCCATATTTTAATCCTTATACCCTTCTTCTCTTGGGAGGACGACAGCCATTATGCGGTATAGGCGTTATGTCTTTAATACTTGAAATCGTCAGTCCGGAACTTTGCAAGGCGCGAATTGCCGCCTCACGACCGCTTCCAGGACCTTTAACAAATACATCGACCTGACGTAAGCCATAAGCCGCCGCTTTTTTGACAGCATCCTGTGCCGCTAACTGAGCGGCATACGGGGTGCCTTTCCTCGAACCCTTGAACCCTGCGGTTCCTGAGCTGCCCCAGGATAGCACATTTCCTTCAGGGTCTGTGAGCGTCACAACCGTATTGTTAAAACTGGACTGTACAAAGGCACGTCCAGAAGGAATTACCTTTCGTTCTTTTTTTCTAGCCTTTCCCTTTTTACCTGCTGGCATTGATTACCTCCCAATAGAACTATCTTACTTCTTAGTGGCGCCGCGCTTCTTACCTCTACCGGCAACTGTCTTCTTGACGCCACGTTGTGTGCGCGCATTTGTGCGTGTCCGCTGTCCTCTGGATGGCAGATTACGGCGGTGCCGATTGCCCCGGTAACTGCCTATCTCCATCAGTCGTTTAATATTGAGATTAATTTCTTTGCGGAGTTCACCCTCTACGGTGTACTCTTTATCGATAAGTTCACGGATTTTATTGACCTCGCCTTCCGTGAGTTCACCGGCTTTAACTTCTGGATTCACGCCAATCTGCGCCAATATCTTCTTGCTAAAAGTTGGTCCGATTCCATGAATGTACTGTAACGAATACAGTATTTGTTTTTCTCTGGGTATATCTACACCTGCGATACGCGGCATTTTCTTCCCTCCATAAACGACAAAAAACTATCCCTGCCTCTGCTTGTGCTTGGCACGAGTGCAAATGACCCTGACCACGCCCCGCCGCCGGATGACCTTGCACTTTTCACATCTTGGTTTGACTGAAGACGCAACTTTCATATTCCCCTCTTTACTTAAACCGGTAGGTAACTCTGCCCCGACTTAAATCGTACGGAGACAGCTCAATCAACACCCTATCCCCCGGTAAGATTCTAATATAATTTACCCTCATCTTGCCAGAAATATGCGCCAGCACTTTATGCCCGTTTGCCAGTTCCACACGAAACATTGCATTCGGGAGAGACTCCGCTACCACACCCTCGACTTCAATAGTCTCTTTCTTCGCCATAGTCTCCTTAACTAAGCACTGGTCAACACCTCAGGCTTACCATCCGTGATGGCAATAGTATCTTCAAAATGGGCTGACAGACTACCATCCCTGGTACGCACTGTCCAGCCGTTATCATCAACTTTAGTCCCCCAACCACCGATATTCACCATCGGTTCTATTGCGAGAGTCATCCCTCTCTTTAATACTGGCCCCGTTCCTCTCGTCATGCCGAGCAAAGATTTCGTGGTATTCGGCACCTGGGGGTCCTCATGCATATTTCTGCCGATACCATGTCCGGTGTATTCACGCACGACGGAGTACCCGCGTGATTCAGCATACTCTTCAATTGAAGCAGAAATATCTCCCAACCTGTTTCCATTACACGCCGTTTTTATTCCGGCTTTTAAAGCTCCCTCCGTCACTTCCATTAATTTACGGGCTTCTACACTAATGCTACCCACGGCAACCGTTCTAGCCGCATCCCCTTGAAACCCTTTATAAATAACACCAAAATCTAACGATACGATATCTCCCTCCAGCAAGATTTTCCTGTCTGGAATCCCGTGCACTATTTCATCATTCACCGATACGCACAGGCTTGCCGGATAACCCCGGTACCCCTTAAATGAGGGTACTGCCCCAAGGTTTTTTGCCTCTTTCTCAGCAATGGCATCCAGTTCTTCGGTGCGAATACCCGGTTTCACCCTTGATGCCAGTATTTCTAATACCTTTGCTGTTATCCTGCCAGCCTCCCTCATTATCACAATTTCTGCATCGGACTTGATGATTATGCCCATTTTTAACTCCGCAGGGCACCATTCTTACCGACGGCATTTAAAATTCTCTGTTTTATTTCTTCCATCCCGCCCTCGCCATTGACTTCCCGCAATTTACCTGTTTTGGTGTAATAATCAATGAGCGGCGCAGTCTGGGCAAAAAACACTTTCAATCTTTCCTTGATAGTCGCCGGCACATCATCCGAACGCTGGTACAGTTCACCGCCACATTTATCGCACTTGCCTTTAACCTTTGGCGGTGATGCCACCTCATGATACGGTGTCTGGCACTGTCGGCAAATCCAGCGTCCCCCGAGCCTCTTCAGCAATTCTTGCTCTGCGACTCTAATATAGACGACATGGTCTATGGCTTTGGATTGTCCTGCCATAGCCTTATCCAGTGCCTGAGCCTGTGCCAGGTTACGGGGAAAACCATCGAAAATCACCCCGTTTTTACAATCCGGCGCAGAAATTCTTTCCAATACCATTTTAATAGTAATTTCATCAGGTACCAGCATTCCCTTATCCATATAAGTTTTGGCTTCCATGGCTAGCTTGGTCCCTTTCTTCTGCGCATCGCGGAACATATCGCCGGTGGCAATGTGAGCAAGCTTTAACGCTTTCGCTACCTCTGCCGCCTGTGTTCCTTTACCTGCTCCCGGAGCACCCAGAAATACTACGTACACTTCGAAAATCTCCTATTTAATAAAACCTTCATATCGCCGCATGGTCAACTGTGCTTCCATCTGTTTCATCGTATCCAGCACCACACCCACGACAATGATTAAACCGACGCTGGAGAGTTGCACGGTCTGAACATCCGTCACACCCCTGGCAATGAACGGGATAATAGCCACTACACCAAGGAAGAGAGAACCCGCCAGTGTGATACGGTTGATGACATTGTTCAGGAATGATTCCGTATTCTTGCCGGGTCTGATACCGGGGATGAACCCCCCCTGCCTTTGCAAAGTGCCAGGCAAGTCCTGTTGCTGGAAAATTACCATCGTGTAGAAGAAGGCGGCGGCAATTGTCAGCAAAAAGTATAATACCCAGTAAACAAGCCCGAGCGGTAACGCTGTATCCGGGCTAAAAAGATTCACAATATGATTTGCCAGATTGGGATCAGCAGTTGATGGATTGGCAAAATAGCTGGCTATCATACCAGGAAAAACAACCAGTGACATAGAGAAGATAAGGGGTATCATACCTGCGGTGTTTACCCTTAAAGGTATGTGGGTGCCGCCGGTCTGCCGATACATCCTGCCTCCACGGAATGAGGTGCGTGCATACTGAACAGGGATACGCCGGTGTGCCTCTGTGAAAAGGACAATTAATACAACTGTTGCCAGCAAAAGAAGCCCAAAAACGATTACTCCAATCGAATTCTGACTAAATGCCATGCCCAGACTGCCGAACATCGACGGGTAACCCGTAACGATACCGGCAAAAATTATAATCGAGATACCGTTTCCGATGCCGTATTCGGTTATCAATTCGCCCAGCCAAACCAGAAATACTGTACCGCCAATCAAGGAAATGACCATCGCCGCCATTGGTAGCGGTGACGCCGAAGCAATGGCGCCTGCACGCTGAAGCAGAAGAATCTGCCCATAACCGGACAGAGCGGCTAACGGGATGGTTAACCAATGACTGATACGATTTACGGTATCTCTACCGGCTTCCCCTTCCTGAGAAAGCCTCTGCAGGGCAGGGATTACAGGTTGCATCAACTGAATGATAATAGTGGAAGTGATATAGGGATAAACACCCATCGCCGCCACGCTGAAGTTTCTTAAAGCACCGCCACTGAACATATCCAGCATACCCAGCATGGCATTACTGGAAAACAGCTCCTTCAATGCCTCCGGGTTTACTCCGGGTAACGGGATATGCGCAATAAAACGAAACGCTATCAACATCCCTAAAGTAAGTAAAATCCGCCGCCGCAAATCCGGCAGACGGAAAGCGTCGATCATTGCCTGAATAAGCCTTGGCTTAGTCTGCCGAGGCTTCATGGGTTACCTCCTCCACTTTGCCACCAGCCGCCTCTATCTTGGATTTAGCAGTGGCAGAAAACTTCTCAGCTTTCACAGTCAGGGGACGGTCTATTTCTCCCTCACCGAGTACTTTAATTGGTTTCTGTCCGGTTTTTACCAGACCAGATGTCAGGAATTTCACAATATCCACTTCTGTGCCCGCTTCAAAAATACTGAGCTGGCCGATATTGACCACATCATATTCGGTCTTAAAAATATTATTAAAGCCACGCTGGCTGGGCAAACGCTTGATAATCGGTAACTGTCCGCCCTCAAAGCCGGGCTTCATTCTAAATCCGGAGCGTGATTTCTGCCCCTTGCAGCCTCGCCCGGAAAAAGTCCCTTTTCGGCTTCCGTCACCACGCCCGACCCTCTTTTTGTCTTTTCTAGAGCCGGGAGCAGGAGAAAGTGTATCCAGTCTTATCAACTTGCTTCCTCCACTTTGACTAAATGTCTCACCTTATTAATCATTCCTCTTATTGCCATGGAATCCTCATGCACTACACTCTGATTCAGGCGATGAAACCCCAGAGCCTTCAATGTTCTCTTCTGGTCTTCCTCATAGCCGATGCCACTTTTGACCAAAGTAATACATAACTTAGCCACTGGTTACTACCTCCCCGGACTGCTCAACCGCCGGCTTTCGTTTGGCAATCTCTTCTGCCGGGTTTTTGAGCATGCTCAAAGCAAGCACCGTAGCACGCGCCACATTTGTTTTATTTGAAGTACCCAGTGATTTGGTTAAAATGTCTTTAACACCAGATAATTCAAGTACCACCCGCATACTGCCACCGGCAATGATTCCCGTGCCAGGCGTTGCCGGTTTAAGCAATATTCTCGCTGAACCCATTTTAAGCTCTATCTGATGGGGAATCGTGGCTCCTGCCAAACGCACGGTAATCAAGTTCTTACGGGCGTCGGCGTTAGCCTTACTAATGGCTACCGGCACCTCGTTTGCTTTGCCAAGTCCAACCCCCACATGACCGACACCATCACCGGTAACTACCAGAGCGCTGAAGCTCATACGTTTGCCACCCTTCACCACTTTAGCTACCCGGTTTATATAAACCATCTTGTCGGTTAGTGCCAGTTCAGCTGGGTCTATCTTACTGATTAACGCCATACTCATCTATCCTGATTTTATTTTCTCTTTAGAATTTCAATCCCTGCTCGCGCACGGCTTCAGCGAGGGCTTTGACCCTGCCGTGATATTTAAACCCACCCCGGTCAAAAGCTACCTGAGTGATGCCCTTTTCTTTAGCCCGTTTGGCAACCAGCGCACCCACCAGTTTTGAAATGTCTGTCTTTTTCTTGCCCTCTGCCGCACTCTTTATCTCCTCATCAAGTGACGAAGCGGATACCAGAGTTTGTCCCTTAGCATCATCGATGACCTGAGCATAGACATTGGTCAGACTACGAAAAACACACAGACGAGGTCTGGATTCTGTGCCCTGTACACTGGCTCTGATGCGGGTGTGCCGCCTGACGCGAGCCACCTTACGGTTAAACTTTGCCATCTATTCTCCCTCTACTTCCCGATTGCCTTACCCGCTTTACCCGGCTTGAGGCGTACCGGCTCGCCGGCATATCTTAAGCCTTTGCCTTTATAGGCATCGTGGGGTTTGATTGCCTTGATTTGCGCCGCCATTAACCCAACCGCCCCTTTATCAATCCCCGAAATCTTTACTTTAGTAGTACCTTCCACTGTCAGGGAAATGCCCGGCGCCGGTGATACCTCTACCGGATGAGAATATCCGACATTAAGCACCACTTTATCACCGGCTTTCTGCGCTCGATAACCGACACCGACGATTTCAATACCCTTCTCAAAGCCTTTTGTCACTCCGGTCACCATATTAGCGACAAGAGCGCGTGTCAGACCGTGCCGGGCACGAACGTCTCTACTATCATTAGCGCGCGCAACAACCAGCATATTATTTTCTTGACTGATAGATATATCAGAACCCAGGCTAATGTTCAGCTCCCCCTTGGGCCCTTTGACATTAACCTTTTCATTTTCAATTTTGACCACTACATCTTTAGGAAGTGGTATCGGCAGACGTCCCACTCTAGACATAAAACTTGCTCCTGTTTACCATACGTAACATAAGAGTTCTCCGCCAATTCCCTGATGCCATGCTTGTTTCCCGGTCATCACACCTTTCGGCGTTGAAATTATGGCTATTCCCATACCGCCATAAACACGGGGAATCTCTTTTTTCTCAACATAGATCCTCAAGCCCGGCTTGCTCACTCGCTCCAGTCCGGTCAGGACAGGCTGATTCCTCTCTTGATACCTGATATAAATTTTGATGCTCTTATGAGATTCCTCACGGACAATCTCATAGTCTTTGATGAAGCCTTCTTCTTTCAGAATCTTGGCTATCGCCGTCTTCAATCTTGAGGACGAAACCAACACCGAATCATGCCTTGCCATAGTGGCATTGCGTATCCGGGTCAGCATATCTGCAATTGGGTCAGAAATAGTCACCCTTTCCCCCCTTTGAGTAATATCCTTACCAGCTTGACTTTCTCACGCCAGGAATCTTGCCGGCTAGAGCAAGTTCCCGGAAACATATTCGGCACAAACCAAACCGACGCATGTAGGAACGCGAACGCCCGCATACCTGGCACCGATTATGCTGTTGCACTTCAAATTTAGGAGTACGTCTCCATTTCGCGATTTCTGACTTTTTAGCCATATTACTCCATCAATCCTTACTAAATGGCATACCCAGCAGTTCTAACAATAATCGACCTTCTTCATCGGTCCCGGCAGAAGTAACAATAGTTATTTCCAAGCCCCGCACTTTATCAACCTTTTCGAATTCTATCTCGGGGAAGATAGTCTGTTCTTTCAAACCAAGAGTATAATTACCACGCCCATCGAAAGCATTTCTGGGAACACCCTGAAACTCTCTACCTCGCGGCAGGACGACATTAATGAGCCTATCAAGAAAGTCATACATTCTCTCCTGACGCAAGGTCACCTTTAACCCGATGGGCATGCCTTCTCTCAACTTGAAGTTAGCGATTGATTTCTTGGAATGGGTAACAATCGGTTTTTGCCCGGTGATAATCGGCAGGTCTTTCTCAGCTCCTTCCAGAGCTTTAGCATTGACTACTGCTTCCCCCAGTCCGATGCCAACCACTACTTTCTTCAACTGGGGCACTTCCATAATGTTTTTATAGCCCCTGGTCTCCATCATTTTGGGCACAATCTCTTTGCGATACTTTTCTTTCAAACCAGCCATTATTCGATAACCTCACCACAAGCGCGGCAAATCCTTGTTTTCCGGCCGTCTTCTAGAAACTTAAAGCCAATACGTACGGGGTGATTACAGCGACTGCACATTAACATAACACTGGATAAACTGATTGGCGCTTCTCTTTCGATGATGCCACTCTGTTTGACCTGTGCTTTTGCTTTACTATGCGTCTTTATCACATTGACTCCCTCAATAAGAGCCTTTCGTTCTTTTGGATACACAAAACGCACTTTGCCTTTCTTGCCTTTATCCTTGCCGGCGATAACCAGGACATTATCATCCTTTCTAATCTTCATCGCCTCTCCTTATAATACCTCAGGCGCCAGAGACAGAATCTTAGTAAACAGCTTTTCTCTCAGTTCTCTGGCAACCGGACCAAATATTCGGGTTCCTTTTGGGTTGTTCTTCTCGGTGAGAATCACTGCCGCATTATCATCGAACCTGATGTAAGTGCCATCAGCGCGCCGCCGGGGTTTGCTGGTCCGAATGACCACCGCGCGTACGACATCACCCGCCTTTACAGAACCGCCGGGGACTGCTTTTTTGACACTACCGACAATGACATCACCGACATGAGCATACCTGCGTCCGCTGCCGCCGAGGATATTGATGCACATTACCTGCCGCGCTCCGGTGTTATCCGCTACCTTTAATCTGGTATATATCTCAATCACTTCATCTTACCCCAAGAATTATTCTTTCTTTTCTTCGGCGGGTTTCGCTTCAACAGTTTCTGCCACCGTTTCAGTCTTAGCTTCAGCAGCCGCCGGTTTAGTTTCGGTTAGCACCTGCGGGGTAGCGATTTCTTCCGGTTTAATCTCAATCGCCGCCGCTTTAATGATAATCTCCGAGACGCGCCACCGCTTCTCTTTAGATAGCGGACGGGTTTCTACGATTTTTACCTTATCGCCCTCTTTGCATTCATTTTTCTCATCATGCACTTTGTAGCGTTTTACTTTTCTGATGGTCTTTTTGTACAGGGGATGGTTCCGATAAGCCTCAACCAGCACCACTAAGGTCTTATCCATCTTATTACTCAGAACCCGCCCCACCTTACTTTTTTGTATTGTCGTCATAAACTCTAAACCCTTTTCTTCTGCCAATCATTCAGCATTCATACCGCACCGGGCACTATTGTCCTGCCAGTTCTCGCTCCTTCAGCACGGTCTGTATAATGGCAATCTTCTTTCTGGTTCTGGGAATTTCCCGGTGATTCGTTAATTGCTTGGTAATTGCCTTCAGACGCAGGTCAAAAAGCTCCCGATTCGCCGTCTGAAGTTGCTTGGCTAATTCTTCAGAACTCAAAGCCCTAATTTCATTAACTTTCAACTGTCGCTAACTCCCTGGTCTTAGTAATGCCGGCAAGACCACTTGTCTTCCTTGTGACAAACTTAGCGTCAAGCGGCAACTTGTTTGAAGCGAGGCGCATCGCTTCTTTAGCAGTTGCTTCATCAACACCACCCATCTCAAACATTATGCGGCCTCGTTTCACCACTGCTACCCAGTGGTCAGGAGCGCCTTTGCCAGAACCCATACGGGTTTCCGCCGCTTTTTTGGTAATTGACTTATCAGGAAAGATACGTATATATACTTTTCCGCCGCGGCGGACGTAGTGCGTAATAGCACGACGAGCCGCTTCCATCTGGCGCGCTGTCACCCAGGCAGATTCCTCCGCCTGTAAGCCATAATCACCAAATGTTACAACATCACCGGAATGGGCTGTACCCTTACGGCGTCCTTTTGTAACTTTGCGAAATTTCACCCGCTTAGGCTGTAACATCACTGTCTCCCTGCTTTTCCGATGATGATTCTTCTGCTACTTCGGCTCCAGAAGATTCTTTCGCTTTCACTGTTCTGTGTTTTACCGTCCCTGCGGTTCGGATTGTCTTCTTAGCCGTTTTTTCTTCTGTTACCGCTTTCGGAGCGGTCTCCTCTGCCTTTTCAACCGCAGGCTTACGGGTCTTTTTTACCGCAGGTTTAGCCAGTTTTGTTTCTTCAACTTCAACCGCAGGTTTACGGACTCTTTTCACCATGGGTTTGGCAGACTTTTCTTCCGCGGTTGGAGCCGTTTCCACTTCCCCTATTGAAGTTTTTTCCGGTTCGGCGCTAAGTGCCGCCTGCTCTACGAAAGTTACCTTCTCTTCTACTGCTGAAACCTGTTTGGTCTCGGCTACGGGAGCCGCTACCGGTTGAGTCGCTGCTTCAGCAGCTTCTGCTTCCTCTTTCTCCGGCAGAATTTCGCCTTTGTAAATCCAAACCTTAATGCCGATCCTGCCCATAACGGTTTTGGCTTCGGTAAAACCATAATCGATGTCGGCACGAAGGGTATGTAGAGGCACCCGTCCTTCGTGCATAGTGACACGGCGTGCAATTTCAGCTCCGTCAAGACGGCCAGCCGCGCGGATTCTCATCCCTTTGGCTCCCGCCATGATAGAACGCTGTAAAGCCTGCTTCAAAGCACGCCGGTAGGAAACACGTCTTTCCATCGACTCGGCAATGGACCTCGCCACTAAATAAGCATCGAACTCAGGCTGCTGGATTTCCCTAATATTTAACTGTACCTTCTTGGAGATAAGTTTCTCCAAAGTTTTTCGCATCTCGTCCACCCGCTGTCCGCCGCGTCCGATAAGAATACCGGGGCGGGCAGTGTGAACAGTAAGGGACACATTATTCGCTTGGCGGTCTATCTCAACGAGAGAAACCCCGGCTTCAGGGTACATTGACCAGATGGATTTACGAACCCTAAGGTCTTCCTGCAAATAATTAACAAAATGCCGGTCAGCATACCACTTGGATTCCCAAGTCTTTATAACGCCTAGTCTAAAACCAACCGGGTGAACCTTATGTCCCATTAGCCCTCCTGTTCCTCAACAACGACAGTAATATGACTGGAGCGCTTCTTAATCGGGCTGACACGATGACGAGAACGCGCCTTGAACCTTTTTAGAGTCATCGCCTCATCTGAGTAGATTTTAACAACTTTAAGCTTTGCGCCGGCAAGATTGTGCGCTGTCTCAGCATCAGCCACTGCCGATTTAATCAACTTGGCAACAACGGTAGCGTGCGGTGAAGGAGCGAACTTGAGAATTGTCAACGCTTCTTCAACACCCTTACCACGCACCATGTCAATCACCACTCTCATCTTTCGCGGCGACGTTCCGGTATTCTTAACGATAGATTTTACTTCCATTTATCTCCTAGGTAGTAGCTTCCGCCGCCGGGGCGGCTTTCTTGGGAGCTTCTTCCTCCTTGATAGTATGCCCCCTGAATGTGCGGGTGGGAGCAAATTCACCCAATCTGTGGCCTACCATATTTTCCGTGATATAAACCGCAACATGCTTTCTACCATCATGCACACCAATCGTCAATCCAATCATCTCGGGCACTATGGTGCACCAGCGAGCCCACGTCTTAATGACTGTCTTCTCGCTACTGCGGCTGATTGCCTGTACCTTTTTTAGCAGCTTCGCATCAACTGCTGGTCCCTTTTTAGTTGACCTTGACATAGTTTACTTCTTCCCTCGACGCCTGATAATCATTCTGTCTGAATATTTCGTCTTGCGCGTCTTGTAACCCATTGCCGGCTTACCCCAGGGGGTCTTTGGTCCCGGCATACCTATCGGAGTTCTACCTTCACCACCCCCATGTGGATGGTCGCGTGGACTCATTGCCGAGCCTCTAACGGTCGGACGCCAACCCAATAACCGCATCCGTCCCGCTTTCCCGATACTGACTCCCTGGTACTCGATATTACCGACCTGCCCGATTGTTGCTGTGCATTCCGCACGGACAAGCCTCATTTCGCCTGAAGGCAAACGGATATGTACAAGTTCGCCTTCTTTCGCCAGGAGTTGAGCGGCGCCACCGGCGCTACGCACCAATTTACCGCCTTTGCCTTTAATCAACTCTATATTATGTACCATCGTGCCGGTGGGGATAAGTTTCATCGGCAGGGTATTGCCAACTCTTATTTCCGCAGTTTCTCCGGAAACGATAGTATCACCAACATTCAATCCGATCGGTGCAATTATGTACCGTTTTTCACCATCAACATAATAAATCAGAGCAATATTCGCCGAGCGATTCGGGTCGTATTCAATAGCAGCAACTTTACCCGGAACTCCAACCTTATCACGTTTGAAATCGATAATCCGTAATAGCTGCTTCACCCCACCACCCTGGTGACGTACCGTGACTTTACCTTCATTATTCCTACCGGCTCTCTTCTTTTTATAAAGAACCAGCGACTTTTCAGGCTCAACTTTTGTAATCTCTTCATTAGCGAGAGTACTCGCTGCCCGTCTGCCGGGAGAAGTCGGATTATATACCTTTATTGCCATCTAAATCCCCTTACTTGCCCTATAAACTCTCAAAAAGGTCTATCTTATCGCCAGCTTTGAGAGTAACGATTGCCTTCTTCCACTGAGTGGCGGCGGCGATTCTTCTGCCCACTCTTTTCTCTTTGCCATGCATCGTGACCACATTTACCGTCATGACTGTAACCTTGAAGGCTTCTTCTACGGCATTCTTAATCTGCATCTTGTTAGCGCGCCCGCCCACTTCAAAGGCATATTTACCACTAGCCTGAAGGATAGCATTTTTTTCCGTTACCAAAGGACGCTTCAATATTTCATGCAGTTGCATTGCTTTCTTCTCCAGATGAGTTTTCTCCCCACAACTGCTCCGCCTTACGCACTGCATCCACTTCCATCAGCAGAGTGCGATGAGAAATAATATCAACGATATTCAATAAATTGGCGGGCAAAGTCTTGACGCCGGGCAAGTTACGGGCTGATTTTACCACATTGGCATCTGCTGCTGCAGTAACTACCAGCGTCGTCGTATCCACTTTCATAGCGTCCAGAATTCCTGCCATCTTCCTGGTTTTCATTTCATCCAGTTTCAGTGATTCCAGAATCTTCAACTCTCCATCTTCAACCTTGGCTGAGAGGACACACCTTAAAGCCAGCCGCCGCATATTCTTCGGCATTGCCTGGTGATAATCCCGGGGATGAGGACCAAAAACAATACCACCGCCACGGCGTAGCGGCGATTTCTTGCTACCGGCGCGTGCAGAACCCGTACCCTTTTGCTTGTATAGCTTCCTGCTACTTCCGGAGACATTACCACGCGTTTTGGTACTGGCATTCCCCTGCCGCGCATTCGCCTGCTGCCTGAGAACAGACTGGTGTACTAACGATTCGTTAAAAGGTACACCGAATAACTTATCGCTTATCTCGATGTTAGCCACCACTTCCCCCGCAAGGTTATAAACTGGAGCCTGCATTTCCCTACTTCCTCTTAATCGCTTTACTTATCAATAATAATCCGTTTTTACTGCCCGGCACGGCTCCCTGCACCAAAAGGAGGTTACGTTCGGGGTCAGCCTTGTAAACTTTTAAACCCTTAACGGTAACACGCTCATCGCCCATATGCCCTGCCATGCGCATACCCTTAAGCACTCTCCCCGGGGAGGTAGTAGCACCGATGGCACCCGGAGCCCGATGACGGTCTGTTTGCCCATGTGTTTTAGGTCCACCGCGAAAACCGTGACGTTTAACCACACCGGCAAATCCCTTGCCCTTCGAAACACCGATGACATTGACAATATCACCTGTCTGGAACTGGCTAACGTCAACTTTATCGCCGACCTTCACTTCCGCAGTGTTATCCACCCTGAACTCCCTGAGTTCTCGGAGCTTACCCAGCTCTTTCAGGTGTCCCTGCTCTCCCTTGCTAAGCTTCTTCGCAGTGCCGAAGCCAAGCTGTACGGCATCATAGCCTTCTTTGGCAGATGTTTTTACCTGTGTCACCAGACACGGACCGGCTTCGATGACGGTAACAGCTTCCGCCTTTCCATTATCACCGAAGACCTGGCTCATACCTATTTTCTTACCGATAATTCCTGGAATCATTCCTTCCATCCCGGCAAATTAATCTCTACAGTTTTATATCCAGCTCAACCCCCGATGGGAGGTTCAGCTTGGTTAACGAGTCGATTGTTTTCGAGGTTGTCTCCACAATATCAATCAAACGTTTGTGAGTGCGGACTTCGAACTGCTCCTGCGAGTTCTTGTCAATGAAGCTGGCACGGATGACGCTGAACTTTTCAATCCGGGTAGGCAACGGTATGGGACCTACCACCACTGCGCCGGTCTGCTCCACAGTCTCCACAATCTGCTGCGCTGACTGATCTACGACCTTGTGGTCGAAACCCTTTATTCTGATACGAATCTTTTGTTTAGGCATATTTTGTTGTTCCTGTCTTCTCTGTCAATTCTTTTAATAAAAAGGCGGGTATTTCCTGATAACTATTGAACTCCATCGTCTGGCTTGCTCTACCTTGCGTCTGTGACCTGAGAGCAGTAGTATATCCGAAGGTCTCCGATAAAGGAATCAGTGCCGATATAACACACGTATCAGCACGGTTTTCAATCAACTCGATATGAGCCCGGCGGGATGATATATCACCGATAACATCGCCCATAAATTCTTTAGGGGTAATAACTTCCATTTTCATAATCGGCTCAAGGATGATAGGTTTTGCCTTATGAACGCCCGCCTTAAGCCCCATCGAACCAGCCATCTTGAATGCGTTTTCGTTGGAATCTACTTCATGGTAGCTGCCATCGAACACGGTCACTTTAATATCCACAATCGGATAACCTGCCAGTGAACCGTTTTCGCAAGCTTCTTTAACGCCTGCTTCAATTGCCGGAATATAATTTCTGGGAATTGTACCGCCCTTAATCTTTTCAACAAATTCGAAACCGGTACCGCGTGCCATGGGCTCAATCTCCAACCAGCAATCGCCATACTGTCCACGGCCGCCGCTTTGTCTGACAAATCTGCCTTCAGCCTGCACTTTAGTAGTGATGGTTTCTTTATATGCGACACGAGGATTGCCGACATTAGCGCTTACCCCAAACTCGCTAAGCATACGATGACTGATAATCTCAAGATGTAATTCACCCATACCGGAGATTACGATCTGCCCGGTTTCTTCATTATACTTTACTTTAAAAGTGGGGTCTTCCTCTGAGAGTTTTCTCAGGGCTTCACCCATTTTATCCTGGTCCATACGAGATTTTGGCTCGATGGCGATGGAAATAACCGGCTCCGGGAATTTGATTGATTCCAGAAGCACCGGTTGCTCCAGATTACTTAAAGTGTCACCAGTAAATGTATTTTTTAGTCCCAGAGTTGCTACGATGGAACCGGTATCTGCGGATTCAAGTTCGTCACGCCGGTTAGCATGCATCAAGAACAAACGACCGATGCGCTCTGTTTTCCCGCGGGTGGCATTTAACACCTGGTCACTGGCTTTTACGACACCTGAATAAATT
>JAQTPO010000104.1 GCA_028712845.1 Dehalococcoidales bacterium
ACATGGATAAAACATTGGGTGGTGAAATCACTGCTCTTATCAAACATGGGGAGATTAAAGGGAAACTCAGCGAAGTCACCGTTCTTCACAGTCTCGGCAAAGTCCCTGCCGCCAGAGTAGTAATTGTCGGTCTGGGGAAAGCAGGGGAACTGACTCAGGATAAAATTCGCATCGTGCTGGCGGACGCTTGCTGCGTGTTAAGTAAAAAAGGTGTGAAATACATCGCCTCTACATTAATCGGAATTGGGGCGGATAAAATAACTCCGCAGGCTTCAGCGCAGGCAATCACAGAGGGAGCAATCCTCGGTTTGTACACCTTCCGGCGGCATATGACCAAAAAATCGGACCATAGTGAAATAGAACAGTTAACAATCATTGTCCCGAAGGCAGGCAGCAAAGCCGCAATTCAGCGTGGGGCTGACGAGGGCAAAATTCTGGCAGAAGCCGCCAATCTGGCACGGGATATGGTCAACGAACCGTCCAACTATATGACTCCCACCGATATGGCGAAAGAGGCGAAGAAAATAGCCGGCAAATACGGGCTCGGGCTTGAGATACTGGAACGTAAGCAGATGAAAGAATTGGGAATGGGTGCACTTCTAGGAGTGGCACAGGGCAGTCAGCAACCCCCCAAATTCATCGTACTGAAGTATCAGGGAAATAATACCAGGACAATCGATATTGCGCTGGTGGGAAAAGGGATTACCTTCGATTCCGGCGGTATCTCTCTTAAGCCATCCGATGATATGGGCGATATGAAAGGAGATATGGCAGGCGGCGCTTCTGTGATGGCGGCAATGAGCGCTATTGCACAGTTCAATCCAAAAGTGAATGTGATTGCCATCGTGGCAGCAACGGAAAATCTGCCCAGCGGGACTGCCTTAAAACCGGCGGATGTCCTGACAGCGATGAACGGGAAAACGATTGAGATTGTAAGCACTGATGCCGAAGGGCGCTTAACATTAGCCGATGCCCTGGGGTACGCTAATAAACAAGGAGCCAAACGCATTATAGATATTGCGACGTTAACAGGCTCCTGCGTTAAGGCACTGGGAGATGTCGCCACGGGGGCTTTTACCAATAATCAAGAGTTTATAGACAAAGTAATTGCAGCCGGTGCTGAGGTTGGCGATAAGATGTGGCAGATGCCCATGTTTGAAGAGTATAAAGAACAGAATAAAAGCGATGTAGCCGACCTGAAAAATACGGGCGGAGCAAAGGCTGGACTTATCACTGCGGCTTTGTTCGTGGGAGAGTTTGCGGGAAATACCCCGTGGGTACATCTGGATATCGCCGGCACCAGTCTGCTGGATAAACCGAAAGGCTATTATGGCAAGGGAGCCACCGGTGTGCCGATACGCACGCTGGTAAAGCTCGTGCTTGCTTTGGATAAAAAAGGAGGGGAAAAAGGATGAAAGTAAAATGGTTAGGGCATGCTTCTTTCCTGATTACTTCGGACAAGGGGGTTAAAATTATTACCGACCCCTATAAAACCGGGCCTACTCTAAAATACACTGAAGTCAAAGGTCCGGCTGATGTCGTTACGGTCAGCCACGAGCATTATGACCACAATTGTACATCTCCCATCGAAGGTAACCCCCGGATAATCAGGGGCACAAACCCCGCCGAGGTTAAAGGTATAAAATTCAGGGGCGTGGCTACTTTCCACGACGAGAATAAGGGCAAAGACCGCGGCACCAATACTATCTTCTGTTTTGAGGTTGACGGCGTTCGTATTTGCCACCTGGGTGACCTGGGACACAAGCTCAGCGACCAGGAAATAGCACAGATAGGCAAGGTAGATGTTCTGCTTACTCCTATGGCAGGTTTCTATACCATTGACGCTGAGGTTGCCACCGAGGTCAGTGCCAAATTGAAGCCGAAAGTCATCATCCCGATGCATTTCAAGAACGAGCGTTGTGATTTTCCCGTCGCCACTGTCGATGATTTTCTGAAGGGCAAAAAGAATGTTACCCGAGTGAATTCCAGTGAAATCGAGCTTAAAGCCGGAAAAATACCTGCTGAAACTACAATAATAGTACTCAAACCTGCTCTCTAATAGGTTATAATTGATTGGTGGGGGAACTAAGTCTTGATATACGAGGCTGAGAAATTTGTTTTCGAACCACCGTCGGCGGTTTCTGTCGCGCGGCGTGTCCTGATTAAACCCGATGCCGTCTATCCATCACTATATCCGGTCACAACCAGTCGTGAGATATTAGAAGCCATAATTAAGGGTATCAGGCAGGTTAGTGATGCAGATATTATCGTCCTTGAAGGGACCCATAGCGGAGAGCCCGTAGCGCCAATTTATCAAACACTGGGCTATGACTTCCCGAGAGTACTAATGCTGGATGTGAAAGATTGTATCTGGGTTGAAGTCGATAACCCGTTGACCAGACCTCTAGCCGTGCCCGCTTTCTGGGTTCCTAATGTTATCCTTTCCAGTGATTACCTCATCAGTGTAACTCCATTGAAAGTGGTTAACGGCAAAGGCAATCTGAGCGTCAAGAACCTGATGTCGCTTCTGCCCAGCAAGAAATATGCGGAGGCAGAAGGCGGTTGGGAAGCTCTTTATGAATTGGGTATCGATAAGGTCGTTGCCGACCTCTATTTTACCCTGCCGTTCGATATGGGAATTATCGAAGCTCGCCAGAAACTGACGTATGACGACGACCCGACCACCGGCGAGGTCGAGGATATCGGTAAGATTTTTGTCGGCAACCCATTCCAGGTGGACCTCGATGTTTCTGAAACGCTGGGAATCAGGACAGATTACTTGCACCTTATCAGGCTGGGGGAATCCGGTCTGGACAGCACCAGATAATTTGCAAGGGGGCAGGGAGAAACATGAGTGAAGAAACAATAACACAAGATGAAACACGTTGGGTTATTGACATGGATTGGCTCAAAACAACGGGCCGCAGTTTTTCTGTTTTAGCCAGAGACACTTTGTGTATCAAGTGCCGTAAAAAACTCAAGGCAGACATAATCGAGGTTAAATCGGCTGACTTACTGAAGGCAATACAGAATTGCTGTTCCAAGTCTCCTGATTTCATAAATACCAGTTTGCCTTTTCAGGAGAGCATCTTCAGGGTTTTCCTGGCTAACGGTAACAAGCCGCTGACACTGTTAGAACTCGGCGAGCAATTGAACAAGCGGCGCGGGGTTGATACCTACCGGACTTCACCGGCAATATTATTCCGCTTAATCAAGAACGACCAGTACTACGGCATAAAGAGCATATAAGGCATATACCTCTATATAGCTTTTGTCCGTACTCGCTTCCTGGTCAATTTCTCAAGCCTCTTTATTTTTATGTTTCTAATATTGCTACCACTTGGAGGTATCCCGAAAGGGTATGGACTAAATTGAATCTCCAAAGCGGCGATAAAAGAGTCATCATCGTAAATGTGTTCCTGATACAGAGCATTTTCAAGCTTGTCCATAAATGCTGGGATTCTTAAAATTGCATTAGAAGCATAAGAACCAGGTGCATGACTACCCATGAATCCCAGTAAGGCTTTCTTTTTAATTCCTTCACTTGCGGAGTAGTATGGATTCTCACACTTCAGTAAAATCGCGCCATCTATCATGTAAGTTCCATCTCTCTTGCGTTCTGGAATGATAATCTGTTTTTTTCTTTCTTTGTCTATTACTACCCATTCCCTTGAGGTTACTTCTATTTTGCTTGCTTCCAGATACTCTTCTTCTGTTACCTCGTATTTAACCTCCCCATTTTCAATATATCCAAAATCTATTTCATGTTCGTACAGGAAAAGCCCGAGTTGAGAAGTTTCTGAAACTACAGGACCTCCATGTATTATGTGATTCGCATCCTTCTGTATTTCTATATCTTGAACTGCCTTTTGCTTTAAATTCTCTCCCATTACATACTCAAATATATCTCGCCAACTTGGTAAGATTATGTTTGAAGCTGCCGCTAAAGTGAAATCATTTAATATTCGTTTTTTCCGTGTTCCAACAAGGTTTTGAGTCTCTGAAGAAATAAATTCAGGAAAGTGTTCTTTCCACAATCTCTCCATTTGTTTCTTCCAACTTTGAATATCGCTAACTTCATTTATAAGTTTACCAATAATAAGTGTAGCAATAACCTCCAACAACAACGTTTTAGGATTAAATTGGAATACGGGGGAATCTGGCATACTACACCTCCTTGTTGTAATCTTAATGAAATGGATAGATTGTCCTAACCCCTTGTAATTGTATTAACTCTAAGGGGTAGCAGCCAGTCCTAATATTACTCATGACAATTGAAAAATCCAAGCCGAATATCCCACAGTTTAATCCTAAATGCAGTTAATGTCAACAAGTATCACTATACCCCACACCTCATTCACAGTGTTAAACTGTTGTCTCATGTCACAATAGATATAGATAAGGAAGTGTTATTGTCTCTATGAGATAGTGATTTTATCCAAGACTAGTTGAAAATCATCGTGTCACTGAAAAATCATGGTATTTTCCGGTGTATTCGGACCATGTCAGCGCCAAGTTATCTATTCTGGCGCCCGGAGGGCCTTTTTTAAGCTGTTCTACCAGTTTTTCCAGCTGCTTTCTTTCACCTTCGGCGCAGATTTCCACCGACCTATCGGGCAAGTTCCGCACGTAGCCGGTCAAGCTGAGTTTGGTAGCATTTCTGGAAGCAAAAACACGATAGTACACGCCCTGCACCCTACCCTGTGCGATTGCTTGTAATGCGGCTAAGTCACCCATCAGTCAAATCCAAAGCAACCAAAAAGGGACAAATACCAACACCAATAATCAAACTTGTAATTTAGATATTTTCTCGGTTATTGATTTTTCAAACGGTTTCGTATTTCTAATTTACGAGGTTATTCTTCTTCCAGCTTATCCTTCTTGCCCCGCCTGATAACTTCTACGGGTGGAGGAGGAGGCTGCATATTGGCCATAAATGTTTTCTTAGCGTCTTTCTTTGGTTTTTTAGCTTCTTTGTGCCCTAAATCTCTTTTTCCCATAATCCGCCCTCGATTCGATTATTAACTGCTTATTTAAATTGAAGTTTAGCAAAGTAAAACTATTCTGTAAAGGTATTGTTCAGTTTTCCCAGAGCAATGCGTGCGGCTTCCGTTTCTGCTTTCTTTTTGCTTCTTCCGACGCCGCTGGCAAGCACATCGTTACCGCTGCGTACTTCTACAGTGAATTTCTTATTATGGTCAGGTCCCTGAGTTTCAATGAGATTATAAACCGGCGTTTGCTGGGTCTTCGCCTGTAGAAGCTCCTGAAGCTGTGATTTGTAATCGATAATCGCTCCTTGATACAAACAATTTCGAAGCTCGGTATCAAGAATTTCCAGAACCAATTGCTCGGTGACCACCGTGCCCTGGTCAAGATAGACGGCGGCGATAACTGCTTCCAAAGCTCTGGCGAGATTCGCCGGTTTTGCACTTCCTCCGCTGGCTTCCTCCCCTTTTCCCAGATACAGATATCCACCAAGTCCAATCGATTCCGCCACCCGCGCCAGAGTTTCCTGTTTTACCAGAATAGAGCGAAGCCGTGTCATTTCGCCCTCACTAAGACTGGGGAAATCACGATACAGATTTTCAGCCACTATTAAGCCCAGAATGGCATCTCCCAGGAATTCCAGCCTCTCGTTCGAGGCAGGTGCAATTCCCGGGTTTTCGTTTGCATAAGAACTATGTGTCAGCGCTTGTGTCAGCAGTCCCGGTTGCTGGAAAGATGCTCCCAGTACTTTCTGTAATTCAGTTAGGTCAGGCACGGTTCCTCCTCGTAGCAACTAAATCAATAGACAGCATAAGCGGTACAGGCGGTCATGTCAAATTTTCAGGTCAACTTCAAAAGAAACCTATGGAAACCTGTCGAGATAGAGTATAATATAGCATAGTAAAATGTCTCAAGTATTTTATCGCAAATGGCGTCCGCAGACACTGGGAGAAGTCGCCGGGCAGGAGTCGGTCACTCAGACTTTGCTCAATGCTCTGAACAGCGGGCGGCTTTCACACGCCTACCTTTTCTGCGGGCCTCGAGGTACCGGCAAAACCAGCACCGGGCGGATATTGGCAAAAGCAGTAAATTGCCTGACGACCGGTGGAAAAGGTGAGCCGTGTAATACCTGCGAGATGTGCTGCGCTATCACCGAAGGCAGAGCAATGGATGTCATCGAGATTGATGCCGCCAGTAACACCGGCGTGGACGATATCCGGAGTCTGCGGGAAAAGGTGAATTATGCTCCCACTCAAGCACATTATAAAGTTTATATAATAGACGAATTTCACATGCTGAGCGGTAGCGCTTCTAACGCATTGCTGAAGACACTGGAAGAACCGCCACCACACGTTATTTTTATCCTGGCAACCACAGAAGTCCATAAAATCCTGCCCACCATCATGTCGCGTTGCCAGCGTTTTGACTTCCATCGTATTTCTCAAGCTGACATTATGAAAAAGCTGGCAGGTGTTTGTAAGACAGAAAATATTACTATTGCGCCGGAATCTTTGCGGCTCATCGCCCGCAGCGCCACCGGCAGTATGCGTGACGCATGGAATCTGCTGGAGCAATTATCCATATATTACGGCGCTGAGATTGGATTCCAGCAAGTGCAGGATTTACTGGGCATCACCGGGGACGCCCGTGTCCGCGAGCTTATCAAATATATCATTGCAGACAATGTTTCCACCGCCATAGCAACCATCAATAGCGTTAATAATGATGGACTTGATTTACGCAATTTCAAGCGTGAACTGGTGGAATATCTGAGAAGTCTCTTGCTGGTGAAAATAGGCTCCGAAGGTTCGGTGGATATGACCGGGGAGGATTTAAACGAGTTAAA
>JAQTPO010000105.1 GCA_028712845.1 Dehalococcoidales bacterium
AACGAGATTACGACCTTTTACAACACCCGGCTGGAAATAGTGCCTGACAGATTTTTAGCGAAAATGATGCGGTTGAAACCGCAGGCTTTGATGGGCGCCGCAGATTTTGAACGCGCTCCGGTGAAAGTGGATTTAGCCTCTTGACCGGGCTTTTGGGAACATTACGTAGGCTAAGAGTACACTTCTTTTCTTTGCCAAAATGTGGTTTAATATATATTTTTTGGCGGAAGGTACTAGAAGCTTATAGTAATTATGTTTAATTTCCAGTTAAAATGTACGAATGCAAGGGAAAACATCACTATGTTCGTACAGTGGTAATTCGCTAATGGTTTTAATTGAAGAGGTGCAGTGCAAAATACTCCCCTTTCTGCATTTTCTGTTGATAAATCAGCAGTAGAAAGAATATAATCATTGCAAAGCACGATAATTACAGGAGACAGGCACCATAAATGCCATTAAGAGATAGGGAAAAACTAAACTCTCTCATTATGGAGAATATAGCTGATATTGTCTGGGTTTTAGACTTGGATAATAGATTAGTCTACATTAGTCCTTCGGTTACACGAGTTCTCGGTTACACTGTAAGCGAGTCTATGGGTAACAATATGGACGCTGCATTCACTCCACAATCCGTAGAATACATTAAGAAGAGTCTTGTGGAAGTGTTAGCCAATATAAAAAAAGGGGAGCAATCCTCAATAAAGCCTCGGATTCTCGAATTGGAGATGTACCATAAAAATGGCTCGATAATACAAGTCGAAGTAAACGCCAATATCATTCGTAATAGTGCTGGAGAGCCAGTTGGATTCTTATCAACAGCTCGTGATGTTACTGAAACAAAGCGATTACAACAGGAAATTACTAAATTGTATGAGAAGGAAAAAACCATACGTAAATCGCTTGAGACCGAGGTTCAAAAACGAATTGAATTTGCAAGGATATTGGTGCACGAACTAAAAAATCCCCTTACATCAATTATTTCCGCAGCAGATATTCTAAAAGATAGTAAACCGCAAGCTCCTTACGATAGAGTGATAAAATCAATTTCCAGAAGTTCGGCTGACCTGAATGAGCGAATCGGCGAACTTCTGGAACTCACCAGAGCTGAAGTAGGGGAATTACGCATAAAACCAAGACGAATAAATTCATCTGCTATGATTACAGAGGTTATCAAAGACATAGAACCAGTCATCACTGGTAGGGATATTAATTTTAAGACGCAAATATATTCTAATCTTGGTTATGTGAAAGCAGATAAGAACCGTATAAGACAGGTCATGAATAATCTTGTAGATAATGCTATTGAGGCTACACCCGAAGGTGGGGAAATTACAATACAGGCTACTGAGAAGAAAGCCTGTATTGTAATACAGGTTAAGGATACAGGAAGAGGGATGAGAAATAGTGACCTGGTACACATTTTTGAACCCTATTATCGTATCTCTGGTACTAATCGGTATGAAGGATTGGGATTAGGATTGGCGATATCCAAAAGAATAGTAGAGTTACACCGTGGGAAGATTTGGGTAGAAAGTGAGCTGGGGAAAGGTAGCACTTTCAGTTTTTCAATACCATTATCTGGGGATGGTATTAAAGGTCTTTAATGTAAAGATTTAGCTTTATGCGGTGGTATAGCATTGAGCCGATAGATAGACAAAGGGCGCAGGGACAAGCTCCTCTCGTTTTTAGTGGTGAAGTTGCCCTGAATATGAAATTTGGGGTATGATATATATTTGTTGACTAATACGGAGGACTTATAACATGGCTACTTTAGAACTAAAAGCAATTAAACGCCACATCGAGGGCAAGAAAGTGCAGGAACTGCGCCGCAAGGGCGTGACGCCGGCGCATCTCTTTGGACCCGGTGTGGAGTCTTTGGCAATACAGTGTGATACCATCAGCCTGAGAAATATTCTGGCAGACGCAGGGCATACCCAGCTCGTAAATTTGAAACTGGGTCAAGAGCATAATCCGAGGATTGTGATGGTGCGCGAGGTCCAGATAGATAATTTCAAGGGTGGATTGCTCCACGTCGATTTCTATCAGGTCAATCTGACGGAAACCATCAGGGTCAATGTCCCCGTCGTGTTGATTGGAGAATCAGCCGCCGCCAAGATGAAGGGCAATTCTCTGGTGCAGGAACTGAACGAACTAACCGTCCAGTGTCTGCCGGCTAACATCCCCAGTAAAGTGGATGTGGATGTTACCCCGCTGGTCACGGCTAACGATTTAGTTCGTATCAAAGACCTGCCGGCTATTAAAGATGTCACTATCGTTAATGACCCGGGCGTCGTCGTGGCAAGAATTGCCGTTGAAGTTATCGAGGTAGTTGAAAAGCCGAAGACGGCTGAAGAGGGTGCCGAGGCTGCGGCTGAAGAGGGTGCTACTGCCGAAGGTGAAAAGAAGGAAGCCCCTGCCAAAGGCGAGAAGAAAGAAGCTCCTGCTAAAGCTGAGAAGCCCGCTAAATCTGAAAAGAAGGAATAGAATATTAATTTTAGACATTCTCAAGGGTTGGTTGGACGATTTGTTTTTTGCTCCGGTGTCCAATATAATAGTGCCCGATGAGAAGGGGAGTTTGTTAATATGCCTTCATATGCCTATTTTAAGAAAAAAATAATATTGCTTGAAGATGCCAAGATGGGGATTATGACTAATTTTGCCCATTACGGCACAGGTGTTTTCGAGGGCATCCGCGGCAACTGGAACAAAGAACACAAACAAATCTATCTCTTTCGCCTCAAAGAGCACTACGAGCGGCTGATGAACGGTTGCCGGGTGATGAATATCGACTTGCCATATACAGTGGATGAGCTTTGCCAATTGACTGTAAAGCTGGCGAAAAAGTGTAATTTCAAGGAAGATGTCTATGTGCGCCCTCTTGCCTACAAGAGTTCTGAGGCAATGGGTGTACGACTGCACAACCTTGAGAACGATTTCTTCGCCTTTATTTTTCCCTGGGGACGCTATCTGGATACAGACCGCGCACGGTGCTGTGTCTCTTCCTGGCGGTTCCCTACCGAAGTGCCGCGCGCAAAGCTCACCGGGCTTTATGTGACCAATGCCCTTGCCAAGACCGAGGCGGTGGAGAATGGCTTTGACGAAGCGATTATGCTCACCCCGAGCGGTTATGTCGCTGAAGGCAGCGGGGAAAATATCTTTCTGGTAGTAGATGGCAAGCTGGTGACACCGCCCGCTTCGGATGGTGTTTTGATTGGAATTACCCGTGATACCGTGATGAAACTGGCAAAGAATGAGCTGGGCATGGAGACGGTCGAAAGACACATTAACCGCATCGAGCTTTATAATGCCGGGGAAATCTTTATGACCGGTACTGCCGCTCACATCACGCCGATTGCTGAAATTGACCGCCGCAAGATTGCGGGCGGGGAAATAGGCAAGGTAACCCGCAAACTGCAAAAATTATACGGCGACGTTATTCTGGGCAAGAACAAGAAGTACTCTGAATGGTGCACGCCGGTATATAATAAATAGCGCATCGCGGAGGCTGGAATGATAGTCAATGAGTTTGTCAGCATCCTCATCGCCTTCATCATCGGCTACTCCCTTGGTTCTCTCCCTACCGCTTATATTGCCACACGGCTGAAGACCGGCAAAGACATCCGTAAACTTGGTGGCGGAAATGTCGGCGGTTTAAACACTTTCAAAGAAGTGGGGACGCTCCCTGCCATTATCGTCACAATTATTGACATTGCCAAAGGCGCTGTCGTGGTTGCTATTACCCACTGGGGATTAAATCTGGGCGAGGCTTATGTATTAACTGCGGCGATAGCGGCTGTCATTGGCCACAACTGGATGGTCTGGCTAAAGTTCAGCGGCGGCAAAGGTATGGGCGCCAGCATCGGAGCCCTGCTTGTGATAATGCCAATCTATGGTTATTCACTAGGGCTGGGTGTTTTTTTAGCGATTATCGTGATACCTCTACTGCTGACGCGTAATGTTGCCCTGTCAATGGGCATCGGACTGATAGTATTGCCATTCATTTTCTGGTTGGGCGGCACGCATTCGGGAATGCTTGTCATCTGGTCGGTAATACTGGCGCTGGTTATTGCCGGTAAATTTTTACCTACGGCACTGAGAGCGCTGGCTAAAACCACCGGCGTAAAGGACTTCATCAAGGGGCATTGATAAAGTACAGTATAAATAAACACGTTGAGCCGAATTCTATTAGAATTCGGCTCAATTTATTTCAAGCAGTCGTTATTAACTCTTGGTCGCGTTTAGTTTCTTTGTCAGGCGGGCTTTGCGGCGGGCGGCATTATTGGGATGAATGATTCCCTTCGTTGCCGCTTTATCGAGCGTGCTGGTGGCAGTTAATACCGCTTTCTTTGCCTCATCGGTCTTACCACCGGCCGAGATAAGTTTCTCTGCTTTGGTAACGTCGGTCTTGCACTCGGTGCGGATGGATTTGTTGCGAGCGGTCCGCTTCACATCGGTGCGCAGTTGTCTTATTGAAGATGCTATATTAGGCAATCTTTACCTCCTTACTACAATATATAATAACCTATGTGATAGGGAAGATTCCACAATTCAAGGCTGAGGGTTGGATTTAAGCGGTGTCCCCTCCCCCGCACGAGCTACATTGATTACCCCCCGGACACCTTCTATTCTGGAGAGAACGCGACTCAACTGGCTCAGGTCTTCGATGTCAAGGGTGATGGAAATCGTTGCTTGCTGGTCGGGCTTTTCGGACACATTCATATTGGCGATGTTGACCTTCTCAGCGGCAACCACTACCGTAATATCCCTTGCCAGCCCTACCCTGTTCCATGCATCCACGACCACTGTGACCGGATAGGTAAGGTCGGTCTGCCCCCAATCAACCGGGATGAGTCGCTCCTTTTCCTCCTCGTTAACAATGTTAACGCAGTCTTTGCGGTGAATACTGACACCGCGACTGCGTGTCACAAATCCGATTATCTCATCTCCGGGTACTGCATTGCAACATTGCGCCAGACTGGTCAGCATATCGCCTGCGCCGAGCACTCTGATTGAAGATACCGCCTTTTTAGGCGGAGTCGTCCCTGTGGGCTTGACCACTTCCGGTTCTTCCGGCGCCAGTTTCGCCGCAATTTGCTGGGTGGTAATACCGCCATAGCCGAGCGCTGCATAAAATTCATCGATGGTGTCGTAGTTGAATAATTCCGCCAGCCTGGTGCGCTCGGTGAATTTGATGCCGAGGTGCCGCATGAATTTCTCTAACATTTCACGGCCGCGTTCGACATTTTCTGTCCGCTCCTGCTTCGTGAACCATTGCCTGATTTTGGAGCGGGCGTGAGTTGTTTTGATATAACCCAGGTTCGGATTAAGCCAATCACGGCTCGGCGCCCGGGGAGCTTTGCTTGCCAGGATTTCGACGATATCGCCGTTGTGAAGCTCAGTATTGAGAGTCACCAGTTTGCCGTTCACTTTGGCGCCGATACAGCGACTCCCCAGGTCGGTATGGATTCGAAAGGCAAAGTCGAGCGGGGTGGAGCCTTTGGGTAAGTCTTTGACGTCGCCTTTCGGCGTATAGACGAAGACCTGGTCGCTGAAAACATCGGTTCTGACCGATTCCAGAAACTCCTCTGCGCCGCTCAATTCCCGGTGCCAGTCAATTAATTGGCGCAACCAGCCGATGCCATTCTCATAATTCAAATCTTCCTTGCCGCCCTCTTTATAGCGCCAGTGCACCGCCACGCCGTATTCGGCGATGTGGTGCATCTCGCGGGTACGGATCTGTATTTCCAGCGGCATTGTACGTTCGCACATCACTGTCGTGTGTAGAGATTGATAGCCGTTCATCTTGGGGTTAGCGATGTAATCATTAAACTGTTCCGGTAACGGATGCCACAGGTTATGCACAATGCCCAGAGCCGTATAGCATTCGGGAATCGTATCCACGACAATCCGCAAGGCAAGCAGGTCGTGAATATCATCGAAGTCTTTGCCCATGGCTTTATACCTTTCGATTTTCTGGGAAATGCTGTAAAGATGTTTCGCTCTGCCGGATATTTCCGCTTTAATCCCTGATTTCTCGAACTCTTGCTTGAGTAGCCAGGTGACTTCCGCCAGGAATCTTTCGCGGTCGGCACGCTTGCTGGCAATACGACTGGCAATACTGCGGTACTTCTCCGGTTCCAGATAGCGGAAAGAGTAATCTTCCAACTGCCATTTTAGTTCCCAGATGCCCAGGCGGTGCGCCAGCGGAGCGTAAATATCCAGCGTTTCACGTGAAATGCGCATTTGCTGTTCCGGTGTCAGGGCTTGCAGTGTGCGCATATTGTGCAATCGGTCAGCCAGCTTGATGAAAACGACTCTGAGGTCTTCCGCCATTGCCACCAGCATTTTCCGCATGTTCTCTGCTTGCCCCGCGCCGCTCAGAGCGCCGCCGCGCTTGATGGCTTCATCGGTGGTTTGCAGCGACAGCTTCCCCAGTTTGGTGGTAGCTTCCACCAGCTTGGCTATTTCCGGTCCGAACTTTTCGATAAGTTCACTATTCGGGATACCGCAGTTTTCCTCCACATCATGCAACAGGGCGGCAGCAAGAGAACTGGCATCAAGCTGAAGGTTTACCAGTATCATCGCGACGTGTAAAGGGTGCTCGATGTAAGGCTCGCCGGATTTGCGAGTTTGTCCCTCATGGGCTTTCAGGGCAAACTCGTAGGCACGCTCGATTACCGCCACCTTTTCGGCGGGCAGGTAGGCTTTTGCTTTCTCAATCAGTTCGGTGACCGGCACGTTCGGCTCCCCTTGTCAGGTTTGTATTTTCAGTATAACGCAAGATTGAAGGCATTACAAAGGCTAATTAAAGCGCAGTTATGGGGCTCAAGAT
>JAQTPO010000106.1 GCA_028712845.1 Dehalococcoidales bacterium
GGCAAGCGTTCAGGTCAGGGCTTTCACGCCTATTCAATTGTTAAGGTGCTTTTACGTTTTCTAGCTTCATTGTTGCTCAAAAGAGCTTTTTGAGCATTATGAAAACCTAGCGTGATTTTCCTTCCCCCCTCCTAGTCATTAGAAGGAAACCGAAAAACAAAAAGCCTCCCAATTGGGAGGCTTAGTTAAATGGAATTTAATACTAAGGAAGATAATTCGTCGGGTACCAAGGTATACGAGTCTTACATTCGATCAGTTGCCTTTACTGGAAAGCATAATGTTTTGCCGCGTTAGTAGGCGTGTCAAGCCCAGGACAGCGGCAAGAAGAACTATGGTTCCGAGCAGGTACCAGAGCGTGAAGGACCATGATGAGAGATCAAACCACCCCATCCCCAGCCCGACCGGCATTCCCATCATCAGTCCAAAGCCGACGAGAAATGACGGCCCCAAGGCGATATCCGGATTGTTGGCCAGTGAGAACAGGATCATGAACAGCAGCAACACGAGGAACAGCAACGGATTCACCACAAAGCCGAGCACTAGGGTGGGCACCGGCAGCACGAACACGCCGGTGGTGGGTAGGATGGTGCTCAGGTTTATCACCAGTACCACGATAACCGCGGCAACTATCGAGATGAAATAAGCGGGCAGGAAGACAGCCAGGGATTTGCCCAGCCACAGTCCCCTCGCCGAGAGCGGTGTAGCCATGAGTGCCTCGATATTACCGTTTACTTTTTCCTTGGTCAGCGGCAAAGTAACGAATGACCAGATGAAGGACAGAAGCACCACTAAGGGTAGGAAATAAATAACCAGCCCTATGAAGAAGTCCAGCATTGGTCTCGCCTCCGGTTCTCCGAGCCAGGACTGTCGGCCCAATCCGATACTGATGCCTATTGCCGCCGCCAGTGTGATAAGCCCTGCAACGATAAGGATGATCCGGAATGCCGTCGACTGCCGTAGTTCTCGGTAATCCCTCTTGATTATTATCCCGATTCTGTTCATTATCACTCCTAGCCTGCCGAAAGCATAACCCTCTCCGGGGCGAGACGCGACTTGACAACCAGTACGCTGATTCCCAGTAAAATCGCCAGACCCAGGTTCAGGACCATGAATTGCCATGAGTTGGCATTCATCACATCACGCACGGTGAGTTGGAACATCACGTTGGCAATGACGGGTAGATATATCTGGGCGATAACATTACCGGTGACCGGTTTTGTCGTCAGTCCGATGATGTGGACGAACATCCCGAAGAAAAGGTACATGACGGGCACCAGTACCAGGCTATTGATCATCATCTGCCAGTCGATAACGAAGCCGAATTCCGGCAAGAAGTAAATAACATTGATTATGACCAGCCCCAAAAGTGTAAGTATTATGGCTAATATCAGTCCGGGTGCGAAAAGCGCCAGGGTTTTACCCAGCCATATATCGGATATTTTCAGCGGTGTTGCCATCAAGGCGGCCAGATTGCCGCGTGTTTTTTCCCTCACCATTGTCTGGAACACCAGCGAATTTAGAGCCACACCGATACTGACTAACGATGAAGCATATAAAATAATGCCGAGATACCCTTCCAAGACATTCCTGTCCGGAGATGCCGATTCCATTTCGGGCGCTATCAGCAGCAGGCACATCGCAAACGCTATACCGATAACAAAGAGCAGAGTGACACTGACGAGAATGGTCATTCCCGTTTTCATCCGGAACGCGTTTTTCATACCCGTGATGGCCACTAGACGGATATTACTCATTCCTGCTCCACCTCCTTCAATATAGAGGCATAGAGCTCTTCCAGTGAGGCTTCCCGCCGACCAGCCTGCTCTATCTTTACACCATGTCCAGAGAGGAAAGCGATGATATCAGACACCTCGGCAGTGCCTCCTTTCGGCGCGAAGAAGAGAGCCGTTCCGCTAACATCACGGAAACCGAGTTCCGGCTGTTTTTTTAGTTTCTCCAAGATGGTGTCCGTAATATCGCTGCTGGTCTCAATTACAATACCGCTCCGTCCCATTTTCTGCCGGAGGTCTTCCAGTTCCCCATAGAGCTTGATTTCGCCCCGGTCGATGAGGGCAATCCGGTTACAGATGCGCTGCACTTCATCCAGATTATGGGAGCTGAGGAGCACCGTCTTCTTTTCTTTACGAGCGATATCAATAAGGATTTTGCGTATTTCAATCTGGCCGGTAGGATCGACGCCGGCGGTCGGCTCATCGAGGATGAGCACCTCCGGGTCGTGCACCATGGCGCGCGCCAGCGAGAGCCGCTGCCTCATACCTTTCGAATAAGTACCAACCCTGTCATCGGCGCGGTCGTCCAGTCCTACCAGTTTAAGTACCTTATCGATACGCACATCGGCATGCGATATTCCATAGATATCGACATAGAATTTCAGGTTTTCCACGGCGGTCATCATATCGTAGAGACCGTCGGGGTCGAGGGCGAACCCTATCCTCATTCTAGTACTGGCCAGCCCGATATTCTGCCCGAGGATATCCAGCTCTCCCGAGTCCACATGTAGCAGTCCGAGAAGTATCCTGATGGTGGTCGTCTTGCCGGCGCCGTTGGGGCCGAGATAACCGAAGATATCACCGGATTCAACATCGAAGCTAACTCCTTTAAGTACCTCCCGTTTCCCGAGCGTTTTTCTGATATTATCTATGTGTATCGCTGTACTCATGCGCTGCCCTCGCTTTTTGCATATTTCCGATTATTCGTTTATCTGCGCCCGTCGGAGAAGTAGGAAGGAAAATCCACCGAGGATGACTGCCGCCACCAATAAACTGGCCATTCCAACATAAGGATTCGGACTATCACCAGATAAACCCATTACTGTCTTGAGGAATTCCCATATCGCGCGGTCCATCCCTTTATCGGCCAGCGCATTGAATAATATCAGGAACGCTGCCAGTACAAAGGGAGCGATGGAGACTATATACTTTGTAGTCCGGTTGCTCCGGTAGTAAATCAGGCGGATGCACCAGCCCAGCATTCCCAGAAAGAGCAAAGCAGCGAACTCCCAGGCCAGCAGGCTAGGAATACCCTGTGCCGGGTAGATTAATTTGTAGATCATCAACACGTTGGCTATCTTAAGGTTGATGATATAGAAAATTGTGACCAGTATCGCTATGACAGCTGCCAATAAAACGATACCCAGACATGTGGCTGAAAAGAACGTTTTACGGGAAACGCCCTGGGACAGAGTGTACTTAAAGCTAGAAGAAAAAAACACCAGTCCCAATATGGGTACAGTGATTAACGCGATTCCGTCCCCCACTCCCGCAGGACCATCTGTGTTAGCCAGCCATATTACCGCCATGGAAATCAGGATATGTAGCAACAGGACACTGGCGCAGATAAGAATCTGTAAATTGTATAGTTCGCTGAAAGTCATCCGGGTTATCTTAATGATTCTGCTCATTGGTTTGTGTCTCCCTGTGCATTTGTCAGACTGATGAACACTTCCTGCAACCTGGCCGGGGTTATTTCCAGCCCCAGTTCCTCAATCCGGTTCCTGTCGCTGTCATCACGTTGCTGGAATATAGTGGCTGCCTTAAATTTGCCGATCATTTCCTCACGGATGACCTTTTTATCACGCGTAAAGTTATCGACATTTATAATATCGCCGGATACGGAATAAGCCATCTGCAATACATCCTCAACAGGTTCAGCCAAGACTACTTCTCCTTTGTGGAGAATGATTACTCTTTCCAGAATATCCGCTACTTCGCCAATCATATGAGTAGCGATGATTATCGTTTTGGGATGTTCGCTATAATATGCTATAAGCTCCTGGTAAAAAAGCTCCCGGTGGGCGGCGTCAAGCCCCAGTATCGGCTCGTCAAAGATTAGAATGGGCGTGCCGGATGCCAGGGTCAGTATCAGCTTGAAAATCGAACTGTAGCCGCTGGATAGGTCCTTGATTCTCTTATCGGTATCCAGCTTGAATTTACGGGCCAGCGTATCAGCGTATTCAGTATCAAAACCGGGATAAAACTCGCGTGCCCACCTGAACCCGTTTTTCACCTTCATAACCCATGGATGCACGTTTTTTTCGGTCATGCAACAGATTTTGGACTGGGCACGATCATTCTCTTCAGCATTTTCCCCATCTATCGTTACTCTGCCGCCATCGGCAAAAATCTTGTTAGTGACGATATTGATCAAAGTCGTCTTGCCAGCCCCATTTCTTCCCAGGAGGCCATAAATTTTATCAGGCTCGAATGTCAGAGAAACGTTGTTTAAAGCGACAGTTCTTCCGAAAGATTTGGACACATTTTCAACGCGGATTATGCTCATTTGCCGTACCCTTTTTCGATCATATTGAGGATTTCGCTTTTTCCCAGTTTTAGATTATTCGACTCCTTGATGAGTGGTAGTACATAACTGTCGTAAAAAGCCTTTCTCCTTTTGGAGATAATTTTCTCTCTGGCTCCCGAGGCGACAAACATGCCGATGCCTCGTTTTTTATAGACGATGCCTTCATCGACAAGCAGATTCACTCCACGGTTGGCCGTCGCAGGATTGATTTTGAATTTTACTGCGACTTCTGTGGTTGATGGTATCTGAGAGTCTTCCTCGAAGATGCCTTTCAGAATGCTTTCTTCGAGTTCTTCCGCAAATTGGAGGAAAATAGGTTTTTCACCATCCATTTTCAGTTGCATATGACAATACCAGACACTCTATGTTTACTAGCTTCATTTAGGTTAGTCAGTCTATTAACTAACTATGTAAGTATATAAATCAGTGGAGGATTTGTCAAGGGATGCGGATTCCTCGGGATAAAACACGAATGAGACTTCGCGGCTGCCGAATAAGCCGGCCCTCAGGTCAGGGGGTACGGCAACATCGATTGTATCTATCAATTTCCCATTGATATTTAGTACAGAGAAATATAAAACAGCCCTACCGTAGTGCCAAGCCAGACATTGCCATTAATATCCATGTCCATACCTTTAGGGTCTCGACCGGCTTTCATTTCGAGAAACCTTGAGGTGTTACCATCGTTGTCTATCAAGTAAATTGTTTCGTAAAAACGTCCGACGTCTTTCTGATGGGTGAAAACAATTACCTCATTTTTCGGGCCGACGGCGATATCGGGCATAACCCCGATACGGCTCGAATCGAAAGTCCCTATAAGGGTTAGATTGCGTCCGTCGGCTTCAGCCCGATAGACACGCTGGTAGGAAGGACCCTGCCCTTTGGAACCTACGGCGGTTACGATGAATGCCATCCGTCCGTCGTCACCCACATCAATACGGGAATCAGTAAGCTTGTAAGCATCGTCGAAGAAGGCAAGGTCGAAGCTTACCGGGAGTATAGCAACTTTGCCGTTAGTATCCATTCTCCAGAGCTGCGTCGATTCAAAGGGATTCACCGTGATACAGTACCAGGAACCGTCGGGCCCGATGGCAAATTTTGTAGTTCCGTCGATATGGCTACCGATCGGGAAAACGGGAGAAAAAGAGGTCAGCGAGCCATCATTCTCAAGTCGATGGAATTTGTCATCGGCATAAAAGCAAAGGTGGTTTTCTTGATCAACATCTGCTGAAGATATCTTGTCGAAAGTAAACTTTGTCAGTTCCTCTTTGGTACCGTCAGGATAAACACGGATAAAGTAAGACTTGTTTACCCCGGGTATGGAGGGGGTTGCAAGATACACAGCTCCGTCACGGCTGGCAGCTATCGCCTCGCTATTCACGGCATTTGTTGCAATAGAACGACCCGTTCCGTCCGCTAGATTATAACTTATGATAATGTCCGAGCCGAAAGGAACAAGAAGTAACTCGTCGGAAGAAGGTGCCAGAAAATCACTGGTACCCGTTATGACGTTTAATTCAACCGGGGAAAGCCTCGCGGTATCGGAATCAAAAAACCTGATGCCGGAGAACATATCTTTGACATATATCTTACCGTCTGGTGCGATTTCACACCAGACGGGATCATTTTGCAGATCATCGGCTAGGATAACGGACTGACCATCCGGCTTAACCATGACAAACAACCTGGGGCCGGTAACGTAAATATCTCCATTGTCGGCAATATCGATATCCGTCGGGGAGGATTCAAACGGAAGACGGGTTATGGTCTCCGCCGAACTACCATCGCCATTGAAACGATATAAATTGTTGCTATGAGTGGTAGCGTAGACTCTACCCACCTTGTCCGTAGCCAGTGCGCTGGCGCCTTCGCCAGTGGGAATAGTCCCTAATAATTCGATGGTTCCATCGTCGGGATGAATGGCTAAAATTTGGTCATTCTTACCGTAGCAGACGCGTCCGTCAGCCAGAGCGGTAACGCCGGTCATAATTCCGCGAGAAGCAACAAGAGACCTAACCGTGCCTTTGGATAAGAGGGAAATGCTCTGATTATGGTTGCATAGCGCAACATCTCCATTAGGCAGTAGTGCGATTTGGGCACAAAGCCCGAAGGTAGCCGGTAGAACCTGCCGGGCGTTATAGCCATCTGCCAGGTAGTATACACCCAATATATCATTCAGGATATCCAGATCGTCGGACTGGCCTGTTTGATTAGAGGGGTCAGGTTCAACTCTTTCACCCGGAGATGGTGTTGATGCTTCATCATTTGGCTCAGGCGAAGGTTGGCTAGCCGAGAAGCTGAGTAGGCTCATATCAACCCGCACAACCTCGATATAAATAGTCTCCGCTGGGTCGTCGCGCTTCAAGGTTAATTGCACCTTGCTGCCAATTTTACCCCTGATTCTGAGGGCTAACTCGCCTTCCCTCATCTGCGAATAGCTGACTCCATCCACAGCGGTGATGATATCTCCGGGCTTGATTCCAACTC
>JAQTPO010000007.1 GCA_028712845.1 Dehalococcoidales bacterium
AGGAATTCCTCGGCGTCTTTCCGTGTGATATTGGCGACGCTTTTTATCTCCCGCTCATCCCACAATAATCGTGCATAATCCAGCGGCGGGATAGGATTATTCTTGCGAATCACGGCAATGACTAACCTGCCGCCTTTCTCCAGTACATTTAGCGCGACTGGCACGGTCTCGCCTATGGGTGTGAAATCGATGGCGCAGTTAATCTTTTGCGGTGGGTTGTCTTCAAGGTCGCCTGTCCAGTCGGCACCCAGTTCCTTAGCCAGATTTCGGTGCTCCTCGCCGCGGGTGAAAACAAAGACCCGATAGCCATGGTGCTTCGCTATCTGGATGACGATGTGCGCCGAAGCCCCGAAGCCGAACAGCCCCAGAATGTGTCCTGCTTGCAGCCCGGCAAGTTTCAGGTCGCGGTAACCGATTGCTCCGGCACACAAGAGCGGTGCGGCTTGAGCATCGGTGAATTTTTCGGGGATGGGGTAGGCAAATTTTTCGGAGACTACGGTGTACTCCGCATAACCGCCGTCTGCCTGGCAGCCGGTGCCTTTGAAATCCGCACACAGATTCTCATTACCTTCGAGACAGAAATGGCACTTGCCGCAGGCGGAATTTATCCACGCAATGCCGACTCTATCCCCGGTTTTGAATTTGCTCGTTCCTGTGCCCTGCCTGACTACCCTGCCGATAATCTGGTGTCCCGGAATGACGGGTAATTTGGTCGGGAGCCTGCCTTCAATCTCATCCAGCTCGGTATGACAGACACCGCAGACGGAGACTTTGACCAGAATTTCCCTATTTTGGGGTTGCGGAACGGGCACATCCAGTAATTGCAGGGGTTTGTCTTCGATGGGAGCAATCTTTTTCAGAACCTGAGCTTTCAACTTACCACCTGTTTTCTATTAAATCAACACTATTATAGCAAAAGACGATAATGGTGAATATCGAGGTTCTCAATTTCCCAATGTCATTCCGTGCTTGACGCGGAATCCAGTCTGAATCCCCGCCCCCGTATCGAGTACGGGGCAGGCTTCGTGGGAATGACACTGCGGTGTCAGATTACTTCATCGTCCTTCTCATGAAGGACTCCTTGCAAAGACAGTGAGGGAAACTAGATTCTTCACTGCGCTCAGAATGACATTTAGCCTTTCGCCATCGCATCGTAGAAAGCCCGCCAGAATGGGTCAACGATGGGGTGCTTGAGCTTCTTCTCTTTGCCATCTTCCACCAGAATCATACCTTTCTCCGGCGCTATCAGTTCACCCACGATGGAAGATTTGATGCCTTTTTTTGTAAGAGCTTTCACGATGGTATCCGCTTTATGCGGTTTGCAGGAAAGAATTAATGTGCCTTCGCTGATTGACGCATAAGGGTCAATGCCGAAATACCCGCAAATTTCTTTTACGCAGTCCTCGACGACGATTTTCTCCTTCTCTATCCTGACGCCGAGTCCGGCGGCTTGCGCCACTTCATATAGCCCGCCCCAGATGCCGCACTCGGTGGCATCGTGCATGGCAGTGACGCCGTTTTCCCGCACGCCGACTCCGACCGCCGTCATTGCATCTTCTACCACAGACATCATGTAAAAGATTTTCTGTGCTTTTTTACTGAAGGCTTTCCCGAATTGTTTTTCCAGCAGAGCAGGAAACATCGTGGCAAAGATGCCGCTGGCTTCAATTGCCGGACCCTTGGTGATGATTATCTTATCACCGGCTTTAGCTAAACGGGGTGTTACATACTCGTCTATACCCCCCACGCCGACGATTGTCGCCCCGCCGACCATCGGATAGTTACAGTTCTCATAACGGGCAGTGTGTCCGGTAATGACATTGATGCCGAGCTTCTCACACTCTTTATGGATAGTATCCCAGACGATAACCAATTGTTCTTTGGTTATATCCATCGGGAGATTCAAATCTATTGACAGATATTTCGGCTTCAGACCGCTGGTTACTGAGTCGGAAGCAATAATATGGATGGCGAACCAGGCGGCGCGCTCCCAGCCATACTGGGGCACAATGAATACCGGGTCGGTGGTAAAGGAAACCGCTTTGTCCCCGATTTTAGCGATGCCGACATCGACACCGTGCTGGGGCCCTACCAGAATATCCCGGCTTTTCGCGCCCAGACGCGGGAAGATAACTTCCGTAAATATTTCCGGCGAGATTTTCCCTATCTCAGGCATTTCAGCGGGTTTATTATCTTTCTGCATAAAGCTCCTTGCTCGATATCTTCACTCTAATAGTAATATCATATAGCTATCTGCGTCATATGACAATAGTCATTTTCTGGTCGGGTTTACTTATTTAACTTTCCCGGTCAGCCCTTTCCCTTCACTCAGCCAGACGGCTGTTCTGATAGCCTCTTCCATGCTTTCGGCATTGGCAATCCCCTTACCGGCAATATCAAAAGCAGTGCCGTGGTCAACCGAAGTGCGCAGGAAAGGCAAACCAAGTGCAACGCTCACGCTCTTTTCGAAGCCATAGACCTTGACCGGTATATGCCCCTGGTCGTGATACATAACAAGGACGGCATCAAATTCCCCGTTGATGGCGCGATTAAAAATGGAATCGGCGGGGAAGGGACCGCGGGCATCTAACCCCAGACTGACGGCTTCTCTTATCGCTGGGGCAATCTCATCCATTTCCTCCCGACCGAACATCCCGTCTTCCCCGGCATGAGGATTGAGTCCCGCTACTCCGATGATTGGCTTCCCGAATCCCCACTTTCGGAAGGACGCATCGGTGAGCTTCAACCGCCCGAGGACACGCTCCTTCTTGACCTGGTCGCAGGCTTCTTTCAGAGAGTAGTGGGTGGTAAGGTGAACACAGCGGAGATTGCCCACTGCCAGCATCGTGGCGTACTCTTTAACCCCGGTAGCCATGGCAAGATAATCGAGGTGCCCAAGTCCCGGATAACCTGCCAGCAGGGTCGCCTCCTTGTTGATAGGCGCGTTTACCATGCCTCTCACTTCATGGTTGAGTGCCAGTTGCAGCGCCTTTTCAATAAACTCCATAGCTGCCCGGCCGCACTCTGCCGATACCTTTCCGACTTTTACTTTATGCCATTCGATATTATGCATGTCGAGAATATCGATAGCGCCGAACTTGCCGGACGTTTCAGAGGCTTTCTCTACCAAATGCAGGGTGAGTGGCTTACTTATGAGCTCGATTGCGGCACGTACTGCAGCGCTTTCGCCAATTACCAGAGGGCGGCACATTTCATATAGCCTTTTGTTGGCAAGGGCTTTTGCCACTACCTCCGGTCCTATCCCAGCCGGGTCTCCTATCGTAATCGCGATGACAGGTCTCTCTTTCCCCGTCATACCTCACCTCATAAACTATATAGCTTTGCACTGGATGAATAAACTGGACCAGCCGGCCCATTAATGGTGCCTGAAAAATCAGCCATCGATTGACACAGTAAGCTTAGAGTTCAAGAGTGGCTTTATATTCATCGGGGTCAATCTGCTCTATCTTAAATCCGAGGCTTCTTGCCAGTCCGATCATCCTTGCATTATCCCTGAGGATAATACCATACATGGTCTTGAGCCCTTTCTCCTGCGCAATGCCAATGAGCATATCGGTAAGCTTGTGTCCCAGTCCAACCGCTTGAAAATCATCGGCGACAAGCGTCGCAAACTCTGCCGTCTCGCCATCCGGTTGGATAATCAGCCGCCCCACACCGGCATTCCTTCTTTTTCCGCCTGAGCCATATTCGGCGATAATAGCTATTTCGCGGCTGTAATCGATGTTACAGAACCGGGAGAGCATATCATGAGAAATGTCCTTAATAATATAGAAAAAACGGAACCGCGATGATTCAGGAGACAGTCCGGCAATAAGTTCATGCTCCATAGGTTCATCTTCCGGTCGGATTGGCCTGAGCAAGACATTTCTGCCGTCACGACATAGCCATGGCTGAATGTACCTTGTAGGGTACGGCGAAATAATCAGGTGTGAAAATTCACTCGCCCCATTTTTAACCACGTCCTCATCGATGACGATACGCGCATCAAGCGCAATGACTTTGTCCCCGTTTACTACCAGAGGATTGATATCCAGTTCCTTAATCTCAGGGAAGTCAGCAATCATATTCGAGAGCCGGATAAGCGCCTCATCGAGCAACCGGAGATTGGCAGGGGGTTTCTTTCTGAATCCTTTGGATAACATACCGTAAACATTGGTGCGCTCAATGAGCATCCGCGCCAGTCTCTGGTTCAACGGAGGCAATCCGATGGCGATGTCTTTATAGAACTCTGCCTCGGTCCCACCCTGTCCGAAGATGATTACCGGGCCTAATGTCTGGTCTTTCTTGCTCCCCATGATGAGTTCGTAAGAGTAATCAATAACCATTTGTTGTACCGTCACGCCATCAATATGAGCTTTAGGATTGTGCTGTTTAACCTCATCCATCATTTCCTGGAAGGCTTTTCTCACTGCGTCCGGTGATTTGAGATCAAGTTGCACCCCGCCCACATCGGATTTATGCGATATATCAGGGGATTGAATCTTCATTACTACCGGATAGCCGACACTGGAGGCGGCGATTACTGCCGCATTAGCATCGCCGGCAAAATGCGGAAAGGTGACATTAATCCGATAGGTGTTAAGAAACTTCTTGGAGTCATCTTCACTTAAAACCAGCTTGCCGGCACGTGCGGCGTTACGAATCAGCAGTTTAAGATGATTCTTGGGAATACCGACATCAAGAGGTACGTCATCCGGCGCTTCATAAAGATTTTCAAGGTTTCTCGCATAATGATACATATAGAGGTATGTTCTGATAGCCTCTTCAGGGAACTCGTAAGTGGGCACCTTATGGTCGTAAAATACCTGTCGCGCCTTTTCGACTTCTTTACTTCCCATCATTGCGGTCAAAATAGGCTTGATGCTCTTCTTAGCGATTTTAGAGATAGCTTTCGCCAGGTCCACTGCATTTGCTACTCCCTGAGGCGTATATATGATAACAATCCCATGTACAGCAGGGTCTTTCAGCGCGATATCGATTGCGCTGATATAGCGTTCTACACTGGCGTCTCCCAGAATATCGACCGGATTAGATTTACTCCAGTAAGCAGGTAATACCTGATTCAGACTGTCCATTGTTGCCTTGCTAAGAGGAGCCAGTTTGCCTCCTCTGCCAATGAGGGCATCGGTGGCGAGAACAGCGGGACCGCCCGCATTTGTAATGATAGCCAGGTTCTGCCCTTTAGGCAGGATAGCGGTATCGAGGATTGAGGCGCAGTTAAATAAATCTCCTATTTCCTCAACCCGGACGACGCCTGCCCTGTCAAAAACTGCGTCATAATAAGAATCTTCCCCGACCATAGCACCGGTATGGGATTTAGCGGCTTGCATACTCTCCTGAAATTTACCCGGTTTGATGACGATGATGGGTTTATTGCGGGCAAAACCTCTCACGGCGCTCATAAATTTCCTGGCGTTTCTCAGGCTGTTCCCCAGCGATTCAAGATAAATAATGATGCTCTTGGTCTGCGGGTCTTCTCCGAAAAAGTCAATCAAATCCCCGAAATCGATATCAAGCATCGAGCCTAAGGAAACGAAAGCGCTGAACCCGATGTCTCTGCTGACTGCCCAATCTAGAACGGATGTGCCCAGTGCGCCGCTTTGAGAGAGGAAAGCAATTTTGCCTGGCTTGGTCACCTTACGTGCAAATGTGGCATTAAGCCCGGAGCTGGGGCGGATGGCGCCAAGGCAGTTCGGTCCCATAATTCGCATGCCGTATTTCCGGGCATACTCAATAATCTTCGCTTCTCGTTCCTTGCCCTTTTCTCCGGCTTCTTTGAATCCGGCGGAAATGACAATAACTGCCCTTATGCCCACCTTGCCGCATTCTTCCACAATATCGGGCACGGTATCCGCACCTGTTGCAATGACGGCAAGTTCCGGCGCTTCCGGGAGTGCAGACAGATTCGGATAGCACTTAGTATCCATAATCTTGTCATGATTGGGGCTGACAATGTATATCTTACGCTTGTCTTTGGATGAAAGTAGATTTTCCATTGTAGTCTGTCCGACAGAACCAGGTCTTTCTGTTGCGCCAAACAGGACTACACTTTTAGGGTCGAAAAACAGACTGATTCTATTCATCCACTATTCCTCCCGCTTCACTCAGCTCTACATTATATTGAAGGCACTATCTATATCATAAGTCTCACAGCCTCAAATAACAACCCTCTTAAAGCTGAGGGGGTATCATTCGATATCGGTTTTGTTGCGCCTGTGTCTATTCCCGTGTTATGCTTGCTTAATCGTATCGGGTATAAGCTCTACGCCTTTCTGCCTAATGAGAATAACTGAAGAAAAAGTTTGAGTGCGGCAAATGACTCGGAAATGGAAATTCACTGCAGATTACTACCGGCGTTCTCTAAAAGTATTGGAAACGGCTCTTCTTGAACTCCCCGCTTACCATTCATGGCGGGTTTACGACCCCGGCAGCGAATTTTCTATAGATACTCGTTATCAGGCAATGCCGGCGCTCACCAAGAAAGATATCCGTGCCTACTTCCCCGATGGTTTCACCTCGTCTGATTATAACATTCCACAGGGCTTGGCCAGCGGGGTGATAAGTTTTGTTGATACCAGCGGTACTACCGATGATAAGGTAACCAATATCTGGAATCAAGAATGGTGGGATGCTTCTGAAAGAGCCTCATGGAAACTTAATTCTTATGCTTTTCGGATTGCCACCGGGGAGCATCCTGAGGCGATTCTGGTCAATCCTCTTAACGTTGGCTATGTATCAGACACGGTCGACCTCCCGATGGAAAAACGCCGTTTATCAAGGTTTCTTTACCTGAGTGAAAGGACGAGCCATTATTCCTGGACTGCCCGGCATATGGACAGAATGGTCAGGGAACTGGCTCTCTTTAAGCCGGTTGTTCTTGAAGCTAATCCCTCTTTACTGGCAAAACTATGCCGCTATATTATCGAAAGCAAACAAACAGTTTTTCAGCCCGGGTTGATTGTTTTGACTTATGAAAATCCGACAAATTTTCACTACCGTCAGATTCGTCAGGTCTTCAATGTGCCAATCGCCAGTTCTTACGGAACAACCGAGACCGGCTATGTCTTTATGCAGTGTGAGGAAGGAAAGTTCCATCAGAACAGCGAGTATTGCCGGGTGGACTTTCAACCTTTGAAGACAGAACATGGCGGTCCTTTACTTGGAAGAATCCTGGTTACTACTTTCAATAATCCCTGGTATTATCTCATCCGCTTCGATGTCGGGGATTTAGTCCGCATCGATGAGAAAGGCGGGTGCGCCTGCGGTAGAGATTCAGGATTAATTCTATCCGCAATCGAAGGACGGTTTGCCAATGCTACTTTAACCTGCGGCGGAAGGCTGGTATCTTCTCGTGAACTGGATAATAATCTAAGTGTCCTGGAAGGTATTGACGAATACAAGCTGGAACAAATCTCTTCGGGTAGCTATGCATTACATCTTGCAAGTCGCCGTGAAGACAAAAAAAGACTGAGCGGGGCAGCCACATCGATATTGAAAAAACTCTACGGGAAAGAAGCAAAAGTATCGGTCGTTTTTGAAGATGCGATTTCTCCGGAAAATTCGGGTAAATATCGAGTTTCAAAGGCGTTATTTCCCTTGAAAATGGAAGACTACCTGGAAGAAAGTCCTATCATTAAGAAAAAGGAAAAGCAGGGCTAGGAAAAAATGAGCGATCTGAAACCTGTTTATCTATTAGCGGGAGGAAGACCCCGCAATCCTCAAATCTTCAATCCCTTACTGCAGGCGGTATTCCGAGAAAGCGGTAAAACATCGTCGGCAATTGCTTATGTGGGAGTTGCGAGCGAAGACAATAAAGCCTTCTTTTTTATGATGGCAACATTGCTAAAAGGGGCAGGGGCGGGCAAGATTCGACACGCTGTTATTTCCCCTGAAAAGTCAGACCTGAAGAAGGCTCAGGACATTATAAACTCGGCTGACATTATCTACATTAGCGGCGGAGATGTCGAGAGAGGAATGCAAATATTACAGGAAAAACGTATGGCTGATTTCCTGCTGGAGCTTTATGGGCTGGGCAAGCTGTTTTTCGGGATATCCGCCGGGAGCATTATGCTGGCAAAAGAATGGATTCGCTGGAGAAACCCTGAAGACGATGCAACTGCTGAGATTTTCCCATGTCTGGGAATAGCGCCGGTAATTTTTGATACACACGGTGAACAGGACGACTGGGAGGAATTACAGGCGCTATTGAAACTGAAACAGGATAATACTAAAGGATACGGAATTGTTTCCGGAACAGCCATCAAGATTTTTCCTGACGGGAGAATAGAAGCACTGGGTGGTGCCGTCCACCAGTATATTAAATGTGATGGCAGCGTAGTAAGAACCGCTGATGTTTTACCTGTGACTTGATTTCAGGATTACCGATAGGTAATTTAACCTCGAAGTTGCGTTACTTTACCGGTAAATCAATCTCAAATTTCTTCAGAATATCCCTGATGATGCCTGCGGTTTTCTCATCCGGTTCACAGAGAGGCAGGCGCGGTTTGCCCACATTAAAGCCAACCTGATTGAGTGCATATTTCACCGGAATAGGATTGGCAACTACAAACAGCGCCTTGAAAAGCGGTAAGAGCCGCCTGTGTATTTCTGCTGCTTTCTTCGTATCCCCTTTGACAAAACTATATACCATTTCATTCATTTGCTTCCCGACGAGGTGAGAAGCTACGCTGATAACGCCATAAGCGCCCAGTGTCATCATCGGCAACGTATCGGAGTCATTACCGCTCCAGACAAGGAAACCTTTTCTGGCTTCGCTGATAATCTGTGTAATTTGTTCCAGGTTACCACTGGCTTCTTTGATGCCGATGATATTTGGGATACGGCTCAGCCTGATGGTAGTTTCTGCGGTTAGATTAGTTATTGTACGGGAAGGCACGTTGTAAAGAATACACGGTAATCCAGTGCTTTCCGCAATCGTCTTAAAATGCCGGTATAGCCCCTCCTGTGTGGGTTTGTTGTAATAGGGGACTACCAGTAAGCAAGCGTCCGCCCCGACTTTCTCGGCGCCGCGTGTGAATTCCAGCGCTTCGGCGGTGCTGTTACTACCGGTGCCGGCAATTACTGAACCCCTCTTGCCGATTGCCTTCTTGATTTCCGTGAATAGTCTCAGCTCTTCCTCATGAACCAGTGTCGGGGACTCGCCGGTAGTGCCCGCAATAACAAGTCCTTCGCTGCCTGATTTCAATAGCGCTAAAGCCAGTTTTTTTGCCTGCGCGTAATCAACTTTACCCTTACTATCAAAAGGAGTTACCATTGCCGTAATAATTCTGCCGAGTTCTTTCATATTAACCTCCGGGAATAAGCCATCCCCTCTTTATCAGTTCTTCTGCGATTTGGACTGCATTCAGTGCGGCGCCTTTTCTGATATTATCCGCCACAATCCACAGTGCCAGACCATTCTTGTGCGATGTGTCCTGCCGGATACGTCCGACATAGCACTCATCGGTTCCGGCAACTGCCCACGGCTGAGGGTAGAGGCTGATAGTAGTGTCGTCAAGTACCCTGACGCCGGGAGATGCGGTGAGAACCTGACGTGCTTCCTCCGGAGAAATAGCTCGTGAGAACTCCACGTGCACCGATTGGCAATGACTGATGAATACCGGCACCCAGACGCAGGTTACAGAAATAGCGATTTCAGGAGCACGCATTATTTTCCTGGTTTCTTCCAATATTTTCCGTTCCTCGCGTGTGTAGCCATTATCCAGAAAAACGTCAATCTCCGGCAGCAGATTAAAGGCAATCTGGTGAGAATAAACTCGGGAAACAGCGAGTTGTCCATTGAGTATCTGCTTCGATTGAGCAGTTAGCTCTTCCATTGCCGCTGAGCCGGCGCCGGATACAGACTGATAGGTGTCCACGATAATTCGTTTGATGGGATTGAGCTTATGCAAGGGATGCAGAATTACTGCAAGTTGAATCGTTGAGCAATTGGGGGTGGAAATAATACCCCGGTGTAATTTTACATCTTCGATGTTTACCTCAGGCACTACCAGTGGGACATTTTTCTCCATTCTGAAATGACTGCTGGTGTCGATTGCTACTGCTCCGGATTGAACCGCAAGAGGAGCATAATAGCGGCTGATTTCCGGGCCCGATGAGAAGAAAGCAATGTCTATCCCGCGGAAAGATTCGGGGGAGGTTTCGTTAACAGCTACCTCCTGGTGTTTTACGAAGAGTTTATTGCCGGCAGAATGGTCGGAGGCATAGAGATGGACTGAATTAACAGGGAAACCGCGTTCCTCAAGAATCTTAATCAGTTCCTGACCGACAATGCCCGTGGCGCCGACGATAGCGATACTGTACTGCTTCATCTGCTTATCCTTCCAATCCAAGGATAGGCGCCAGTCCCACCGTTAGTCCATGGCGTTTGATGACAGCCTTGATTGCCAGCAGAACGCCCGGCATATAACAATCCCTGCCGATAGTGTCATGGCGTATGCTCAGTGTTTGTCCGGTTATCCCCAGGATGACTTCCTGGTGTGCCAGCAAGCCCGGCAGGCGAACACTATGAATCGAAATTCCTTCTACCTGTTCTCCGCGGCTCTTGAGGGTCTCGCCTTTTTCTACGGGAGGGCGGCTGAACGGTTTGCCCTTTGCCTCTGCCATTGCTCTGGCGGTAGATAAGGCGGTGCCGGAAGGAGCGTCCACTTTCATATTATGATGGAGTTCGATTATTTCCGCATAATCAAAATAACTGGAAGCAACTCTGGCGAGGTGCATCATCACGACTGCTCCCAGCGCAAAATTAGACGCCATTATTGTGCCGATACCATTTGCCTCGGTGAGCGTGCTAATCTCTTCAAGTTCAGCGCCGGTAAAACCGGTGGTGCCTATCACCAGATTGACTTTCTTCTTGGCGGCAATACGGATGGCAGGCATTGCGGCTCTGGCGATGGAGAAATCTACCATTACGTCCGGTTTCTGGCCGGCAAGAATACTATCCAGATTAGAAGATAAAGGGACTTTTCCAGAATCGTCAGGCAACTGCAGGTAGTCACCGGAAATGTTAATGTCAACCGCACCGATTAGTCTGGTTTCCGGGTCATGGCAAACAGCGCTAACTACCTCTTTGCCCATTTTGCCCATTGCGCCATGAACAACGACGGTAATTGGCTTCATATCTTGCCTCCTCTACTCCTAGCGATACGGTCTTCTTGGAGCTTGGGGGCGTGACGAAGGTGGTGTGTCCTGGTCTCTCCGGGGCGGCCGGTTGTAGCGCTGCGGCGGTTCTCTTCGGTCACTATCGCTCGGTGAAGATGAATTGGCGAATACAGCCTTTCGGGAGAGGGCAATCTTGCCATCCTCGTTGCGAATGACCTTGGCGGTGATTTCGTCACCGACCTTGACTTCGTCCTCAATATTGGCAACCCGGTGGTCAGCCAGCTCGCTGATATGTACCATACCTTCTTTGCCGGGTAAAATTTCTACAAAGGCGCCAAACGGGAGCAAGCGTGTTACCTTGCCGGTATAGATGGTGCCGATTTCAATTTCTTTAGTTAAGCCTTCGATGATTTCAATCGCCCGTCGGGCGGCAGATTCATCCGTGGCGCCGATGATAACTGTGCCGTCATCTTCAATGTCAATGGTGGCTTTGGTCTCATCGGTGATGGCGCGAATCGTTTTGCCGCCGCTACCGATAACAGCCCCGATCTTATCGGTATCTATCTTCAGCTTGTACATACGCGGGGCATAACGGCTCACTTCGGGGCGGCTGACGCTGATAGTCTGGCGCATAATATCCAGAATTTTTAACCGCGTCTCCTTTGCCCTCTCCAGAGTCTCGCCGAAAATCTCGAACTTGAGACCTTTGAGTTTCGTGTCCATCTGGATGGCGGTGATGCCTTCGGTAGTGCCTGCCACCTTGAAGTCCATATCTCCGTAGTTATCTTCGATTCCCTCGATATCCGTCAGTATGCAAAAACGGTTATCCTCGCCGGTGACCAGTCCGATAGAGATGCCTGCCACCGGTCTCTTGATGGGGATACCGGCATCCATCAGCGCCAAGGTCCCGGCGCAGGTGCTTCCCATCGAAGTACTGCCATTGGAGCTGAGAACTTCAGAAACAAGGCGGATAGTGTAAGGGAAATCCTCCACTTTTGGTATCATCGGTTCGAGCGCACGCTCTGCTAATGCGCCGTGACCGATTTCGCGGCGTCCCGGCGTACCGATACGTTTTGCCTCGCCGGTAGCGAAAGGCGGCATATTATAATGGTGCATAAATCGCTTGGACTCTTCGATTCCTAATCCGTCGAGCTGCTGCTCCTGACGTAGCGAACCGAGTGTGGCAATAGCTAATACCTGTGTCCGTCCCCGGTTAAACAAGCCCGAGCCATGCGTGCGTGGGAGTAAACCGGCTTCACAGCTGATTGGTCTCAGTTCTGTTACTGCCCGTCCGCTAAGACGGTGTCCCTTATCGAGAATGCTGGTCCTGATTAGTTTTCTGACCTGTTTATCAAATACCCCCATGACTTCTGCGCGAGGGTATTTTTCACAGAGACTATCGGTGATTTCCTTCACCAGAGCATCGGTAGCCGCGGTGCGTTCCGCCTTGTCGGCTTTGAAAAGAGCCGACTCCAGCTTCGCATCTGTAATCTGAGAAACCGCATTGACAATTTCGAGGTCTATTTCATGGACAGGGGCGGGTTCTTTCGGTTTGCCGCAAGCCTGCCGCAGTTCATTCTGTAGTTTAATAATCGCCTGATTTGTCTCGTGGGCGAAGCGGATGGCTTCCAGAACAACACCTTCCGAGACCTCTTTTGCCCCGGCTTCCACCATAGCGATGGTGTCTTTTGTACTCACTACCGTCAGGTCGAGCTCGCTGTTCTCTAGCTGGGCGAGGGTCGGGTTCAAGACCATTTCTTCATTGATATAGCCGATACGCACTGCTCCGACAGGACCATCGAAAGGCACCTCCGATATTGCGAGAACGGCAGAAGCGCCGACGATTGCCAGCAGGTCGGGGTCGTTTTCCTGGTCGGCAGAAAGGACGGTGATGATGATTTGTATTTCACGCCGCCATGTTTTCGGCAGAAGCGGTCTTAAGGGACGGTCGGTCAAGCGGCTCGCCAGCGTAGCTTCTTGGCTGGGGCGGCCTTCCCGGCGGATGAAGCCTCCGGGAATTTTGCCGGCGGCGTATAAGCGCTCTTCGTAATCGATTGTCAACGGCAGGAAATCCGTGCCTTCTCTGGGTTCTGCGGCGACGCAGAGGGTGACCAGCACAACACTATCTCCATAGGTGACTGTTACCGCGCTGGTTGCTTGTGTGGCTAATTTACCGGTTTGAATAACAAGGTTCCTGCCACCGACCTCACACTGAAAAGATTGGGGTGTAATCAATAAATCCTCCTCCGGGGAGAGCGCTATTTGCGCAGTCCGAGAGTCTTAATAAGTTTATTATAGCGGTCGGCGTCTTGCTTGCTCAGATAGGAGAGTTGCCTTCTTCTCTGCACTACCAGACGGAGCAGACCGCGCTTCGTGTCATAGTCGTGCTTGTGGGCGGCGGCGTGTTCCGTAAGCTGGTTGATGCGTTCGGTAAGCAGCGCTACCTGGACCTCGGGCGAGCCTGTGTCTCCCTTCTTTTGCTCGAATTGATTGATGACCTGCTGTTTCCTGGCTTTGTCCAAATCATGCTCCTGTGTTATATGATATCTTTCTTTTAAGTTCAATGAATTATAACACACCGTAAAGTGGTAAACAAAACTACCCTTGACAAAATACACGATAGCGTGTAAAATGTTGTCAGGATGACAGGAGGAAAAGAAAATGGTTATGATTGAAATCATCGAAGGCGATATTAGCGGAGTAGCGGCGGATGCGCTGGTGAATGCGGCGAATAATTACCTGTGGATGGGCGCCGGTGTGGCAGGTGCGCTCAAGAGAACCGGCGGTCAGGAAATTGAGGAAGAAGCTGTTCGGCAGGGACCGATACCAGTGGGAAGTGCCGTGGCGACCGGAGCCGGCAGACTCCGGGCAAAATATGTTATTCATGCGGCGGTGATGGGGCAGGACCTTCGTACCGATGCCGGAAAAATCCGGCAGGCAACCAGAAACAGCCTGCTGAAAGCCGATGAACTCGGTTTGAAAAGTATCGCTTTCCCGGCGCTGGGTACCGGTGTCGGCGGTTTCTCCCCGGCAGAGTGCGCTCGTGTTATGCTTGGCGTTATGCGTGATTACCAGACCGGTAAAACCTGCCTGGAGAAAATAATATTCGTCCTCTACGGACAGCCTGTCTATGCGGCGTTCAAAGATGAATTTGCCAGACAAATAGGATAGATAGTATGGCTTGTTAATCACAAGCCTTCTTTTTGCCGTACGGTACACGAAAACGTGTATCAAAAAAGTGAGAAACTGGAAGACGGTGTGAAAGAAAGAGTTACCGAGAAGCTGGTAACGGAAGCATGGCAGAGTTTGCTCGCTACCACCCGCAAACTGAAGACCGAGACGGGACAAACATTGACCGTGATTTATCCGGGGAGGACCAGCGATGCCCCCGGTTCTGATTTTCAGGATGCAGTGATCCGGGTTGGCAGGCAAGACGTCAGGGGAAATATCGAAGTCCACGTCAGGTCCGGTGATTGGCGTAAGCATGGTCATCATCGAAATCCGGTTTATAACGGCGTGGTCTTACATGTGGTGATGTGGCATGGTTGCCCGTATGAAACCAAACTGCAAAACGGTGCGGTCATCCCGACTGTTACCCTCAACAATCTAAAAAATGGCGCAGCTGTCCCGTTGGCTGGGGCGCTTGTCTGTTCGGGGATGATGAATCGTGCCGGTGACAGGCTGCTGAAAGTTATCGACGAAGCGGGTGTAGAGCGTTTTCGGGAAAAAGCAGCCGGATTTCAGTCCGATATGGCAGATATGGAGGCGGGGCAGTGCCTGTATCGCGGCATTATGCAAGCGCTGGGATATGGCCGTAACCGGGAGCCTTTTCTCGCACTGGCACAACGGGTTCCGCTCTCGGTTCTGGAGCGAGTAGCGCAGAATTATGTAACAGAAACAGAAAGGTTGCTGTATCGGCAGGTTTTACTTATGGGCACGGCAGGACTTTTGCCGTCCCAGAGGTCGGGTGGCGCTCTATCATCGAGTGACCCCTGCGTAAATGAGCTGGAAATGCTCTGGAAAACTGCAAAGCACGGAGATATTATGTTTTTCACTGACTGGCAGACCTTCCGCGTGCGGCCATCTAATGCCCCTTTACGCCGCCTGGCGGGGATGAGCATACTTATCCGGCGTTACCAGGAGGGAGGCTTGCTGAACGGACTGGTCGAGCTTGTCAGCCGGGTTGCTTCGGAAAAGAACCATTATCAGCTGGCAGCGGGACTGATGGTTGCCGGTAATGGTTACTGGACGGGTCATTTTGATTTTGGCAGACAGTGCCGGGGGTTAAGTCCCTGGCTAATCGGGCAATCCCGGGCTGCCGTTATTGCCATTAATGTGTTGTTTCCTTTTATTTATGCCTGGGGTGAAGAAAACGGGCGGATAGAACTGGCGGAGAAAGCGCTGGCTCTTTACGGTTCTTATCCGGCTTTAGCGACGAATACCATCGAGAGGCATATGCGGACACAGTTCGGCTTGAAAGGCGCACAGGTTAATTCCGCCCTGCGTCAGCAGGGCTTGCTCCACCTCTACAAAAAGTGGTGTACGCAGGGGAGATGCGGAGAGTGTAAAGTGGCGAGCTTGTAAAGAACTGTTCTATCACTGGTGCGGCAGGCGTCCCCGCTTGCCCACCATTCTACAAACAGCTTGTCTTTCCCATCATCATATCTTTGCGAGACCGCCGCAGGCGGGCGCGGCAATCTCTGGGGGGGAAACCCCCACGCCACTCTGAGCTTGCTTCGTTATGCCCGCAATGACGCTGGAGGAGATTCTGTGTTCGGCAGGCTGAGATGCCTGCTTTGCATTTTACCCGGTTTGTCACGCCAGCTTCAAATTCGGTATCACATCTAAAGACAGTTCGCTGGTTTTACCGGACTGAAAACGGTAGCAGCCGCAGGCGGCAATCATGGCGGCATTATCCGTGCACAGTATGATTGGGGGAATTAGCACTGGCAGATAGGAACGGGTCAGCAGTGTCTGGCGCAGGTGTTTATTCGCGGCAACCCCACCTGCCAGCAGGATTTGCCGGGCATTATATTCCTGGGCGGTAGCGATGGTTTTCGTTACCAGTACATCGACGACTGCCGACTGAAAACTGGCGGCAACATCTGCCTTGTTGATTGTTTTATCTTCTGCGACCAGTCGTAAGAGCGATGATTTGATACCGCTGAAACTGAAATCGTTGGTGCCTTTAATCCATGATTTGGGAAGCGGGATGATGGCTCTGCCGTTTACGGCGGCTTTCTCGATTACCGGTCCCCCGGGATAACCCAGGTCCAGCAGGCGGGCGGCTTTATCGAAGGCTTCACCGGCGGCATCGTCGCGCGTCCGTCCCAGCAGGGTATAGTCGCCGTGTCCTTTCATCAGGACGAGGTCGCTGTGCCCGCCGGAGACGATGAGACAGACTAAAGGGAACTCCGGTTTTTTATCGGTGAGCCAGTTGGCATAGATATGCCCTTCAAGGTGATTGATGCCGATGAGCGGGAGATTCTGCGCAAAACTGATGGCTTTGGCGACATTGACCCCGGTGAGCAGGGAGCCTGCCAACCCGGGACCATTGGTGACTGCAATTGCGCCCAAGTCCTGCCAGCCGACCCCCGCCTTGCCCATCGCCGATTGAATGATGGGGATGATGCTCAGGGTGTGTTGCCGGGAAGCGACTTCCGGGACAATGCCTCCGTAACGCGCGTGGATTTCCACCTGCGAGGCAATTTCATTGGAAAGGATTTTTACGCCGTCTTCCACCACGGCGGCGGCAGTCTCGTCACAGGATGTTTCGATGCCAAATATTTTCATACGATTTGATTATAACATAAGAGAAAAGAAAGCCACGGATTTGGGACACTTGCCTTTGTGTGCAAACAAAAACAAGAAAACATGACCATTGCGAGTCCTTCCACTGAAGGACGTGGCAATCTCTGCGGGACAACGGAGTTATGCAAAAGCGAGATTGCTTCGGGTACGGAGTTTACCCTGAGAATGACGAAGGGTATCCTCGCAATGGTACAGGCAACCAGAACTAGAGAAAACCACGGATTTTGACAGTCTGCGTCCTGATTGCTATGATGGCATTGCAAGTGGTGGTGTCTTTTCCCCGAAATTGGAGGATTTGCTGACATGAATGAAGTGAATGTTGTGTATTATATTGTATTCGTCGTTTGTTTGTTGCTTGCGGCATTCTTCTGCAGCGCGGAGACGGCTTTCATTGGCATACAAAACCTCCGTCTTCAGCATCTTATCCGCACAGGGAATCGGGCGGCAAAGATTGCTGCCCGCATCGTTCAGAAACCCGAGAAGTTTCTCGCCACAGTCCTTTTCGGGATAAACCTGTTCGAGACAGCCGTCGCTACTATCGGCACCATTATCGCGGTCTCTTTCTGGGGCGAAAACCTCGGAGCAGTTTTTGCGACCATCATTATTACAATATTGACCTTGGTTATTGCCGAACTTATTCCAAAGAGTCTGGCCGCCCGGCATGCTGAAAAATTAGCGCTGGCTTATGCACGACCGATAGAGGTGATTTCGATAGTCCTGTATCCCATTGTTTTTGTACTGAGTCATATCGGTATCAGGATGACCAAGCTGACGAGTGATTATGCTGCGGTCAAACCGACGATGAGCGAAGAGGAGTTTCGTACGGCTATCGATATCGGGGAGGAAGAAGGAGTAGTGGGGGAGAGTGCCGCCGAAATGCTCCACAACGTCTTTGATTTCACGGACAGTACTGCCCGCGAGGTGATGATACCGCGCCCGGATGTCGTCTTTATCGAGAAAGGTGCCACCATCAAAGATTTTCTGGCGGTTTATGCCGAATCCCCGTTATCCCGCTTTCCGGTCTTCGAGGGGAACAGGGATAATGTTATCGGCATTCTCTCGACAAAAGATATCCTGATGGCGCTGGCAAAGGATGAGGTAACTAGAGAGAGTATTGTCGATAAATATATGCGCCCTGCCTATTTTGCGCCCGAAACAAAGCATACCGGCGAGCTTTTCCGTGAAATGGGCGAAAAAAATATCCATTTGTCTGTGATTGTGGATGAGTTCGGCGGCACGTCCGGTGTGGTCACCATCGACCAGCTTGTAGCTGAAATTATGGGGCCGATGGGTGATGAATTTACCCCGCTAGAAAAAGACTTCGAGGTTATCGATGCCCATACTTATGAAATCGATGGCAGTATGCGCATCGATGAAGCTAACGAAGAGATGCAGTTGAATCTGCCTGAAGGTGACTATGAAACGGTGGCAGGTTTTATCCTCAGCCACATGAGAAGGATACCGAAAACCAACGAACAGATAAGATATAAAGACCTGAAAATCATCATCAAAGAAATGCAGGGCGCTAAAATCGAACGCATATTGGTGACCAGGGAGAGCCATGTTACGCCTCAGAGTTAGATTCTGCCGTGGGGAAGAGTTGAAGTTTATTTCCCATCTTGATATTATCCGTCTCTGGGTGAGGGCATTACGGCGCGCCCGGATTCCGCTGGAATATTCCGAAGGGTTTTCTCCGCATCCCCGGATTTCACTGGCGGTCCCGCTTTCGGTGGGAGTTACTGCCGATAGCGAATTGATGGATATTTTCATCGGTAAGGCAGTCTCGCCGCACTGGTTTATGGACACGGTAAATAGACAACTGCCGGATGGTCTGAAAGTGCTGGAGGCTTCGCCCATCGGTATAAACGTGCCGTCTTTACAGTCGCAGGTGCGCTTTACCCAGTATCAGGTTGAGGTGGAAACCGAAAAAAACGCGGAAGAAATCAGATTGATGATTGACCGCTTGCTCTCGGCGGAAAGCTTGCCTTGGCATCATGAGCGTGACACGGGTCGCAGAAGTTATGACCTCAGGGCTTTGATTGACGATATCTGGCTGGTAGATTCCGAACAGTCCTCCCGCACCCTGGGTATGATATTGAGGTGTGATGAAGGTGGTTCCGGCAGACCTGAACAGGTTACGATTGCGCTGGGATTTCAGGAATATCCGAAATCAATCAGGCGCGTCAAGTTACTGCTAGGCTCGCACAGGTAAACGACTTTGAAGGATGATAAATAGTCATTACGGGGCAGGCAGTGGCAATCTAAAGGCGGAGAGGTTCCCCACTCCCCGAGATTGCTTCGCTAAAGCTCGCAATGACATTGAGGGAGCATAACACACTCAGAACATTTATGCCTAAAAAACACACAGACAAACCATCGTTAGAAGAAAGAGTCTCGGGGTTTATTGAAGAACATCGTTTGACATCCCGGCGGCATGTGCTACTGGTGGCGGTGTCCGGCGGGCAGGACTCGGTCTGCCTGCTTCATATTCTGCATAGTTTGCAATCCTCGCTTGGCATTAAACTACATGTGGCTCACCTCGACCATCAACTGCGCGGGGCTGAGTCTGAAGCCGATGCCCGTTATGTCGCCGGATTGGCAAAAAGCCTTGGTGTTCCTGCTACCATCGGGCGTCGTGATGTCCGCCTGTATCAGAAAGAACACGGCATTTCGTTAGAAGAGGCGGCGCGTGAGGTAAGGTATGGTTTCCTGACGGAGGTTGCGGCTTCCATCGGGGCCGACCGCGTGGCAGTGGGGCACACTCTCGATGACCACGTGGAGACAATCCTTTTACATCTGGTCAGAGGCAGCGGCACGCGGGGTTTACGCGGCTTACAGCCAATCATCCGCTGGCAATCGTCAGGGGGTACATTAACGGTTGTGCGTCCTCTGCTTAAAGTACGCCGTGAAGAAACAGCGGAATACTGCATAAATCATCAACTTCAGCCGTGTATGGATGCTACCAACCTTTCGCTGATTCCTTTACGAAACAGGGTCAGGCTTGAGCTACTGCCTTTATTAAAAAGCTATAATCCGCAGGTTATTACTGCGCTATTGCGCACGGCTTATCTTGCCGGTGATGATATCGACTATCTGGAAAAAGAGGCGCATCGCTTGTGGCGGAGAGTTGCCAGTCAGCAAGGCGGAACAATCATTCTGGATAAAGAAGCCTTTCTCAAATGGTCATCCAGCATGCAGCGGTATCTGCTCAGAATAGCGCTTGAAAAATTGGTAGGCAATCTCAGGGATATTGAAGCGCGCCACATCGAGGAATTGATGGAAGCTTTAACTAAACCGTCTGGCAAACAAATCAGTCTGCCATATGGACTGGTTTTTACGGTTGACTATAGCCGCTATCTTCTGGGCAAGGACCCGACTGCCCTGTCTCCGTTTCCTGTTTTAGACGGGGAATACTTAATTAAAATTCCGGGCAAAACTATCATCCCCGGCTGGTACATTCAGGCAAAAATCATCAAAGTCGGTGAGGCGGGTAGCGCCGATGATAATTTCACGGCGCACTTTGATTATGCCGGTGTTAGTGGACAACTAGTCGTGCGTCCCCGTAAACGCGGCGACCGTTTTCAGCCTCTGGGGATGAAAGAGACAAAAAAACTGGGAGAGTTCATGCTCGATGCCAGAATCCCGCGCGATTGGCGTGCTTGCCTTCCCATTGTATGTTCAGGGGAGAAGGTATTATGGGTGATGGGGTATCGTATCGATGAAAGGGTGAAGGTTACAGAGGAAACGGAGCGGGTTCTGCGCCTTAAGTTCGAGCGGATTTAATGTTCCCCCGATTTTGTGATACGATTAAATTTGCCATTATTCGGTAATGGTGGTAATATTTTTTAGATTGACCATTGAAATCGGATTGGAGGGTATGTAATGGCTGGGCAAAAGATAATTGAGAAAGCAAGAAAAGAAGGCAGGACCCTGCTGACAGAAATAGAAGCCAAAGAGCTTTTGAAAGGGGCAGGAATAAACGTGGTGGAAACCAAACTGGCGGCTACCAAAGAACAGGCGGTCGCCACCGCTCAGAAACTTGGTTTTCCGGTGGCGTTGAAAATCGCCTCAGCCGATGTCGTGCATAAGAGCGACGCCGGCGGTGTGAAACTTGGTTTGAAAACCGCCGCTCAGGTGGGCAAAGCCTATGATGACATTATGAAATCCATCAAAAAGGCATTCCCCAATGCCAAGATTGAAGGTGTCTCCGTGCAGACGATGGCGAAACCCGGAGTTGAAGTCATCATCGGCATGTCTAAAGATGCCCAGTTCGGGCCCGTCTTGATGTTCGGTCTCGGCGGCGTGCTTGTGGAAATTCTGAAAGATGTTTCTTTCAGAATTGTGCCTTTGTTGAAACGCGACGCTAAAGAAATGGTTAGAGATATCAAGGGCTTCCCACTGTTGCAAGGGTACCGCGGCTCCGAGCCGGTGGATGTCGAAAACATGGAGAATATGCTGCTCAAAGTCTCTGAGTTCGTGGAAAAAACACCTGAAGTTAAAGAGCTTGACCTGAACCCCATCTTTGCTTATAAAGACGGTGCGATAGCGGTTGATGCCAGAGTAATACTGGAGAAAGCCGCCTAGTCTGCGGGTCGATTATGAAAGTTATTGGTATCTGTTGCAGCCCGCGAAAAGGCGGTAACACCGAAGCTCTGATACAAATAGCGTTAGAGAGTGCCCGCGCCGAAGGCGCCGAAACAGAGCTTGTTACGCTGGCAGACAAGAAGATTTCTTTCTGTGATGGCTGTTATTCCTGCCACAAGACCGGACATTGCCACATCAAGGATGACATCGAGCCGCTTTATGACAAGATGTGGCAGGCGGACGGCATCATCTTCGGCACGCCTGTTTATTTCTGGAATGTCACAGGGCAAGCTAAAACGCTCATCGACCGCACTTTTGCCTATTCCAGAGAAAAGAATCTGTGGAATAAACCGGCGGGCGCAATACTTGTTCACGGAAGTTACGGCAGCACCGCCGCCCTCGCCGCGATTTATAATTTCTTTGCCGGCCACAAGATGGTGATTGTGGGTAATGCTGTCGGCGTGGGCAGGGACAGAGGTGCGGTGAAATCAGATGCAAAAGGTATGGCAAACGCCGCCGCGCTGGGCAAAACAGTCGTGAGGTATCTTAAGACGGGAAAAATCGTCTAACTTTATCCGAAAGATTTATTTAAGGGGGGTCACTACAAAATTGACCCCCCTCTTTTGTGTCACTGACTGCAAATCACGCAGAGGCATTTAGCGGTATATCGGTTTTGCCTGCTGTAGATTACAGGTTCCTAATTATAGACAAATGTTCCCCACCAATAAGTTAAAGGCGATATGATAAAGAAAAAGGCTAAATGAGCCAACAGGTAAACCATAACGATTGATAACATTACCCATCGGAGTTTACCTCTCTCCCTTAATTCCCATATCCGTACCAGTTGAGTAATGACCATTCCCAACCCGATGCAGATTGCTCCCAGGGCATGATAGAGGTAATACGGATAGGTTACCCTATCGGTGATTAAAACTACCGGTATCCAGATTAGATAAATCGCTATGAACCAGAGCACCCCGAAGAGTCCGCCATCACTGCGCTTGATTGCTTTGACGAGCATGTAAATCATAATGGGGATAGCAAGAAACAAGACAGTATAACTGATTACCCCCAGATAATTAGGCTTGAATGTGTAAGGAGTCAGGTCATACCGGAAAAGCCATTCCCACGGCGGTGAAGCATAAGTATTCTCAACTGTAGCAAAGGTTAGGCTGCTGCTTGACTTCAGCATCGTCCAGATGCGCGCCAGAGGGTTCATCAATTTGTGAAAGACATATAAATCAGTCAGCGGCATCAAAAAGATGAAGAAAACCGGCGCGAAAACTACCAACCCGAAAAATTCCCATATCCGGTCTCGCCTGACAATCAGCCAGTGTAGTGCGATGACGATAATTGCCAGGGCGCCGTTAAGCTTGGCTAGCGCGCTGAGTGCCACCATAATTCCGGATGCAGGGTAATTACCTCTGAGGTACAACCAAAAAGCCGCTAATGTGAATGTCAGACAGGGGACATCCAGCATTGCCATACCGGCAAAAACAAAGGCAAGGTTCTCAAATGCCAGCAGAAAAGTAGCCAGGTATGAGGCTCTTCGTGACAGGGAGAGATTGCGGCAGATGAGGTAAAAAAGGACGATGCTGATGGCTCCCAGTATCACAGAGAAAAATCGCCAGCCAAGCGGATTATCCCCGAAAATCAGCATGCCGGAGATGACGAAAAGCTTACCCAGTGAAGGATGTTCCGCGCGGATGGTTTCACTGCCATTGATAATTGTCCTTGCATCGGTTACGTAGTGGACTTCATCGAACACTGTTTTATCGGGTATGTTGATGATGCTGAAGTGCGCTGCCAGTATAATTACTACGAGCAGGCAGAGCCAGGTATATTCCCATTTGCTTAGTCGATGTAGCAGCCGTTTCAAATTATTTTTCCGCGTTTTTCATGTTTTACAGATAATCCTACGGTATAACCTGAGCTATGTAAATACAGCACTGATACTATTTCTTTGGCGGCGTTTTTTTCCATACCCAGCTTCTTGCTATTATAAATCTAACAATGAACACGACAAATATTGCCAGAGCCGCAGCAGGTATCGGTGCTAAATTACCGTATTCTACCAGAATAAACAGCAGCCCCATATCCAGAAGTAGTGTGCCAAGTCCCATAAACAGGTAACGACCAATGCCTGCTTTTTGTTCGCTCCAACCCTTAAACGTCCATGCACGGTTCATCAGATAATTGCTTATTATTGCAACAAGTGATGATACTACAAAGGGCGGAAGATAATAAGGCTGGTCTTTCCCGAATTGATTGAATTCGAATGTCCGAAGAGACGGGAGAAGTGTTAGAAGACTGTACAGTGCGATGTTTATCACATAGCCAATGCCACCGACAATCATGAAGTTGAGGATTTGAAACTTATACAAATAGAGACGTACCAGTTGCTGCAGGTATTGCCAGATGATGCGCCGTGATAGTTTTGAAGAACCGCGGGCGCGCAGAGCAAAGGTGTACGGGACCTCGGTCACTGACTTGAATTGATTGCGTATCAGGATTTCCAGCCCGATTTTCCAGCCGAGAGGATTTAATAATGCGGGGTTTACGGCGGAGCGTTTGAAGGCGAAGAAGCCGCTCATACGGTCTTTTACCTTGAATGCTAACGGTAGCGCCAGCAGGTTGGCGACCAGGGACACGGTTCTTCTCGTTAGCGGCCATTTGCCGGGACTCCCGCCTTTGATATAGCGCGATGCCATCACGAAATCATGATTTTCCAGGGTTTTGAGCATATCCGGCAGGACTTCCGGCGGGTGTTGCAGGTCGGCATCCATCACTGCTACCATCTCCCCGTTCGCCTGTGAAAGCCCGTCCACAACAGCTGATGCCAGTCCTCTCTTATTTTTGCGGACAATTACCTTAACAGGGTATTTGCCGGTCAGACCTGAAGCAAGCCCGGCGGTGCCGTCCTTGCTGTCATCATCGATAAAGACAATTTCGTAATTATACTTCGCTAAACTGCTGTGTATTCTCTCAACCAGGGGGATAATATTATCCTTTTCATTAAAAGTAGGGATTATTATTGAGATAGTCTTATCCATCGAAAAGTAACTCCTGGCGCAGGATTGTCCCGAACAGCTTTGATGATATTTTAACACATTGAAGGGAAAATGCCATTTTCACCCACGCTGAAAAGATGAGCCTTTGCTAACTTTATTATCGCAATAATTATGTTATATTATTAACAGCAGATAAGTCCTGAATAATTTTCAGGAGGATATAATGGGCAATAACTCTCCGACAACTAAATTCCTGCCTGCAATCCGCAGTCTGCCGGTTGAAATTGAAAAAGAGAAGGCGGCGCTGGTTGAAATACCATTTGTGCAGATATTGGTCGATAGCGTCCCGGTAGCTGTATTGGTATTAGATGGGAACCGTCAGATAGTATTGTCTAATCGCGCTGTTTTGAACTTGGCAGTATTGGCTAATGGTGATGCTGTTCTGGGTATGCGTCCCGGAGAGCTTCTAAATTGTATTCACGCCAGGGAAACAGAAGGCGGCTGTGGTACCACTGAGTTTTGCCGCGTTTGTGGTGCGGCTAACGCCATCCTCTCCGCTCAAAAAGGTATTCCGAATATCCAGGAATGCCGGGTCAGTATTATTGGCGGTGATGCCCTCGATTTAAGAGTCTGGACAACCCCTTTTAAGGTTCGTGGTGACAGCTTTACTATCTTCAGTTTTAGCGATATTACCGATGAAAAGAGACGGCGGGCACTGGAAAGAATTTTCTTCCACGATATTATGAACTCGCTTTCTGCTGTTAGAGCTATGGCGGAAATCCTAAAGGATGCACAGCCTGATGACATCAGTGAGATGAGTGACATTATTTTTCAAGCCAGTGAGAGAGCTATCGGCGGAATCAACTCACAGAAAGAAATTAGCGCCGCCGAAAGTGGCGAGTTGATTCCCAAAATGACTAAATTGAATTCGATTTCTATCTTGCAGGAGATAATAGCATTGTACGCAAGACATGAGGTGGCTAAGGATAAAAAACTGGTGCTATCACCGCAATCCGGGGAAATTTCCTTTGTAAGCGATGAGACACTGATTACGAGAGTCATCGGGAATATGGTTAAAAATGCGCTGGAAGCTTCAGATGCGGGCGTTGTAGTTACTCTAAAAGCTGAACAGGTAAAAGACAAAGTCCGGTTCTCCGTGCACAATCCCGGCTTTATCCCGGAGGAAGCTCAGCTTCAGATATTCCAGCGGTCGTTCTCCACCAAGGGTAGAGACCGCGGCCTGGGCACTTACAGCATGAGATTACTCAGTGAGAGGTATCTCAAGGGAAGCGTATCTTTCATCTCTTCTGAGAAAAAAGGCACGACTTTTTATGCAGTTTATCCTTTAAACCTAGAGGGAACCCGTAAATAATAAAAGCAGACACGTATGTCCAGAACATATAGGACTTTCCGGGAGGTTAAGTAGATGCCGGTCAGAGAATGGATGACCCCTCAACAAAGGGTACTGGCGGCGGTTAAGCTGGAGCCGTACGATCGTGTTCCTGTGGTGCCCTTGCTGGACTTTTCATTTCCTGTCAAACACAAAGGGTTATCGCTTGCTCAGGGTATAGCTGATTACTCCGGTTTGGGTTGGCCTGCTATCGTGGATTTGTTTAATGAGGTAGGCGGGTGGGATGGTTTTATTCTCCCCGGCTGGAGCCAGACACCGAATCCAAACCATCCGTATAGCGGTAAAAGCAACGTTGTTAAACTTCCCGGTAGAGGATTACCGGAAAATGCCATGCCGCAGTTTGTTGAAGCCGAGTCAATGACCCACCGAGATTATAATAGCATTATCAAGCTCGGATGGAACAGGTGGAGCGAGAAAGTACAGCAAAAAAACAGTAAAATTCCTCCGGAGAAAGTTATTACCTGGGCGGAACGCCAGATTGCTCAGTACCGGCAAGAAGTACAGACCTGGGGAAAGCGGGGAATTCCGGTTCTGGTCGGAGCTGTTACTAGTGCTCCCCTGATGACGCTTTCAACTGCCCGCTCGATGAGAAATTTTGCGCTGGATATTCGGCGTATTCCTGATAAAGTCCAGGCGGTGATGGATGCGATGACGGATGATTTTATCAACAATGCCATTGAAGTCACCAGACTGACGGGTGTCCCCGGTGTAGCTTTGATACAGGAAAGAGGCGGCGCATCATATTTCCCGCTAAAAATATTCGAGCGCTTCGGGATTCCCTACATCAAAAAAATGGTCAGTGCTTTTGCCTCTCAAAATATTATTACGGTACTGCATCTTGACCAAGACTGGACGCTCAATTTGCCTTACTTCCGTGAACTACCTGCCAGAATGTGTGTTTGCGAACTGGATGGCAAGACCAATATCTTTGAAGCCGGGCAAATTCTTAAAAACCATATGTGTATCGCGGGAGATGTGTCTGCGAGCCTTTCTGTCAATGGCACGCCAGCCGATATAGAGGAATATTGTAAGAACCTGATTGATAAGCTCTCCAAGGAAACAGGCTTCATGTTGAGCACAGGGTGTACTTTCCCGCCCGATGGCAAATTTGAAAATTTTAAAATGATGATTAGGACCGCTAAAGATTACTACCCGTATGCCCGCAGACCTCCGCCTAAAATCTATTAACTTGTTTGCATTCATTCTGGACTTTATTTTCACGCCCGAATATGGTAAATTGGTTTACGGGTAGGAGTGTAGCTCAGTTGGTAGAGCAGTGGTCTCCAAAACCACCGGTCAGGGGTTCGAATCCTCTCACTCCTGCCATTAATTTTGGTAGTTTTCGGACACGCCGAAGTGGTGGAAGCTGGTAGACACGCCATCTTGAGGGGGTGGTGGGCGAAAGCCTGTGAGGGTTCAAATCCCTCCTTCGGCACCAGTAGATTAACAGTATAGGCGGAAGTAGTTCAGTGGTAGAATGCCTCCTTGCCAAGGAGGAGGTCGCGAGTTCGAACCTCGTCTTCCGCTCCAATTTAGCCGGAGTGGCGGAATTGGCAGACGCGACAGTCTCAAAAACTGTTGAGAGGCGACTCTCGTGTCGGTTCGACCCCGACCTTCGGCACCATGATGAAACGAATATTGCCCCGTTGTGTAGCGGTAGCACGGAGGACTTTGAATCCTTTAACCCAGGTTCGAATCCTGGCGGGGCAGCCAGAATTGCAAAATTGTAGGCTGGGGTAGAGAAAAAAACCAGCCTATTTTATGACTAATCCGCCATTATACTTGACAGTTTTCTCTTTACAATAACCAGCGCGGGACTTGATTGATTTCTGAGATTGAAAGCCATGCAAAACGCTCTTCTGCATACGGGTCTTCTTCCATATAGCATTTTTCCCCGAATGCCATCGTTCTGCGGAGGTCGCCGTAATGCCGCCATTCGCCGAGGCTTTCACAACTGGGATTGCTTTTACGGGCAAATGCTGACCAGCCATCCTGTATTTTCCGGGAAAGCTCGTCTGCCGTTATTCCTGAACCACTGTAACTGGCGTCATTCGTGCCGAAGACAAAACCCACATCTACACCGTGAGCAGCGCCGACATAAGGCAGGGGTGATTTCCAAGTGAACAGATAACTGAAGACGGTCTGCTCTCGTTCGTGCGCAAGGTCGGAAATTTTAATGACAGGTAGGCGGAACATCTGGTCTGATTCAATAACTGCCAGCAGGTCATAGGGAGTGGTAGGTTCACCGCGTTTGGTTCGCGCTTTACGGTACGCCTCTATCAATGTCTTGATAATATCGATTTTTTCGGAGGGCATTATTGCCTGGCAGCCTTTCAGCAGCCCTGCTTCATCCATCTTTTCCAGTTTCTGCTCCGGATTAAGCGCTACCCGCACTCTGGTTTCTTCAAGGGTAGAGCCGATAAGAACAGGAATGCTCCATGCTGAACCATCGATGATGGAGCGGAGAGGGTCGTCGATAAATACTTTTCCGTCTCTCACCGGGCGCATCGACGTGCTTTTCTTGGGGTTTGCCATTTTTTTCTTTTGAATCGCCAGAAGCTGTGCGGTCGTTATTTTCCGTATGGCATCGATATCAGCGTTTTTCACCCCCAGGGCTTCCAGAATTTCCTCCCCTTCCTGGGCGGCATTTTGCGGCATTTCCAGTTTGCAGGCGGCGCTGCTCTGTACGATTGCTTTGTGGAATAAACCGCGTGCCGTAGGTGAAGCAAGGTGCGCATAAACACTCCGTCCGCCAGCCGATTCACCGGCTATCGTTACATTTGTAGGGTCGCCGCCAAAAGCCTCGATGTTATCCTTTACCCATTTCATTGCCGCTTGCTGGTCCAGTATTGCCTGGTTTCCTGTACAGGGGATTCTCCCTTTAGTAGTCTCATTCAGACTCATGAAGCCGAAAATTCCCAGCCGATAGTTGATGGTTACGACAACCATATTGCCGCGCGCCGCCAGTTTACTGCCATCATATACAGGTAGTTCACTGCCGCCTGTCGTAAAACCGCCGCCGTGAATCCAGATAAAAACAGGTCGCAGGGTATTATCGAGACCCGGAGTCCAGATGTTAAGGTAAAGACAATCTTCACTCTGATGTTGCGGTTCGATTGAGCTGAAAACTCCCGGCATGGGATTTTGAGGAGCGCTGAGACCGAATTTCTGCGCCGGGCGTACGCCTTGCCACGGTTTTACCGGTTGTGGAGGGAACCAACGAAGGGCACCGACTGGCGGCTCTGCGTATGGTACGCCTTTGAAAATAAACATTCCCCGCTCTTGATAACCCTCAATCTTGCCTGCCTGTGTATTCACGATAGCTTTACTCTCTGGATTCATGTTCTTTTCCCCTTCATTTTCAGAATTCAGCAATGGCTGTTACCGGTTAGTGCTGTAACTGAATGGTAGCATTGATAACATTGTAGGTTTTCCTTGATTTGGTTGTCAATTATTTTGATTGCTTTCGGCTCTACTGATAGAATACTTTTTGACATTGTGTTATTGGCTTGAGCAAAAGATGAAGGAAGAATTAATCGCTCCCTGCGGGATGAATTGCGGGGTATGCAGCAGTTACCTCGCTTTTTTCAATGACGTAAAGAAGCAGGGTATCAAAATGTCTTACTGTGCCGGTTGCAGGCCGAGGGATAAAAAATGCGCCTTTCTCAAGAAGAAATGCCCGCAACTTTTGAATCGGGAGATACAGTATTGCTATGAATGCCGGGATTTTCCTTGCGATCGACTGCATCAAATCGATGAACGCTACCGGATTTTTTACAGAATGAGTATGATTGAAAACCTTGAATACATAAAAAAGCACAGCGTCGGACAGTTGCTTGACAGGGAAAAGAAAAAATGGCGATGTCCTCAATGCGGTGGAACAGTATGTTGCCATAACGGTATCTGTTTCAAGTGCGGATTAGG